>JBDUCK010000369.1:0-3274 GCA_040003485.1 Ferruginibacter sp.
TGCTTTACTTTCTGTTACAGAGTTTGCACCGCAGCTTCTGCAGCCAATAAAAGGTTATCTAAAACTACTGGTTGAAAAAAAGGAAAAAGGAGATACTTAATAACTGGCTCGGGGTATTACGCAGGTGGAGGTATATTATATGAATATGGGGACAAAATATTTTACCCGGAGCGTTCATCAGTCCATGCTTTCAGTTAAATAAAATGTGTGGGGCATTTAATTGTAACCCGGAGTGTTACAAATTCTGCAACTTTATTTACAGGCCTTATAGGTCTCTACAGCAATTTTGCCCCGCTTTTTTTAGACAAAACATGTTGACGTTTGGAGATATTAAAACAGAAGTGCAAAAGTAAAAACAGCTTATCAGAGAATGGTAAGTTTTAAATTGGACGCATACATTACCCGGCCCTGTGCATCTTTTGCAATTACATCAAAGAAAAAGAATTCTTCTCCCGGCTTTACCTGTTGCTGTATTGTACTTACCCAAATTGCCGGCAGCGGAGAAACCTTAAACCGGTCAGACGAAATAGTGGTTATCGGGCTTGTCTTCTCAGTTTTTTCATCTTCGGTCACACCGACTTTTTTATATAGGAACTGGTAAGAAGAAACTGTGTATTCATTTTTTTTAGCATCGTAAATCTTTAGTGGCGTAGCAATAAGGTTAGTTGCTTCTGTGGCAGAGATGCCCGCAGAATCTTTATAACTGCCTAAAAAGGTCTGCAACTTTGGTGCTTTGAATTTGGCAATGCCGGTTGCCTTTACCGCAATCTTTTTTTGAGCGTTGGCAGGTGAAGCAATAGAAGCAATCAGGATGGCCAGGCAAAGTTTTATATATTTCATATTTGTTTTCTTCAGTATGTAAAACGAAACTACTAAAAGAAAATTGCACCGGTTGTTACTTTAACAGAATGATAAATAAGAATGATGGATACGCTGATGACACAGACTGTGCGGATGAAAACGGCAAAATTACAAATATCAGTTTAATCCGTTTGATTGGTGTTATTTGTTTATCTATTAAAGTACCGCCAGGCTCTCTTCAATCACTTTTATTTTTGTAAGCGCATCTTCTTTTTTCTTTTGTTCCAATGCCAGCACTTCCGGTTTTGCATTAGCTACAAATTTTTCATTGCTTAATTTTTTTTCTACAGATAGTAGAAATCCTTTCAGGTGGTGTAACTCTTTTTGCAGATCTTCTTTTTGATTGGCAGTATTTAGTGGCTGCTCAGTTTTTATGTAAAATTTATCCTTACCAATTACAGACGAGATCGTATTATCAACCGGCGCATTAATAAATGAAATTGTTTTTGCATTAACCTGTTTGGCCAGGATATTTTCTATGCCATTATAAACCTCCATATTTTCACTATCAATGAATAGCTCAATTGTTTCTTTTGGTTTTACCTGCTGTTTGTTTCTTATATCTCTTAACCCGGTAATGATATTTTTCAGCAATGATCCCTTTTCTAAAATCTGCATATCAGCAGCATCAACCTTCCCCAATTGTCTTATACACAGATCATCTTCTCTGTCTTCAAGCAGGTGATAAATTTCTTCTGTGATAAAAGGCGTAAAGGGGTGCAGCAGTTGCATCAGTTCTGTAAAAAATTCAATAGTTTTTTTGTAAACAATTACTTCAATTGGCTGTTCAAAACCCGGCTTTACCCATTCTAAATACCAGCTGCAGAAATCATCCCATATTAAGGAATAGATTGTTTTTAATGCTTCGCTCAACCTAAACTGCTTCATCATAGCATCTACCTCAGCTTTCACTTCATTCAGCCTGTTCTCAAACCATAAAATTGCAAAGTTATCAGTTGGCAGTTGATAGATATCAGGAGGAGCTTTGCTGTCATCTGTCATCTGTAATCTATCATCTACTTTTCCTTCCCACATCTTCACCAGCTTCAGCGCATTCCATAATTTATTATTAAAATTCCGGCCCTGCTCCAGGGCGGTTTCGTCAAATAAAATATCATTACCCGCCGGCGAAGCAATCATAATCCCAAACCGGGTTGCATCTGCGCCATATTGGTCTATCAGGCCCAGTAGATCAGGTGAGTTCCCTAAACTCTTGCTCATTTTCCTCCCTTGCTTATCTCTCACAATACCGGTAAAATAAACATCAAGGAAGGGTTTGTCGTTCATGAATTCTTCTCCCGCCATGATCATCCGTGCCACCCAAAAGAAAATAATTTCTGGTGCCGTAACCAAAGTGTTTGTAGGGTAGTAATATTTTATTTCTTCATTGCCCGGGTTACTGCAACCTTTAAAAACTTCAAAGGGCCAAAGCCACGAAGAGAACCAGGTATCCAGGCAATCCTCATCCTGTGATAGAACCAGGTTACGGATTTCAGGGTTTAAGTCATGCAGTTTTTCTAAACTTTCTGCTACATACACATTACCGTCTGCATCGTACCAGGCGGGTATGCGGTGGCCCCACCAAAGCTGCCGGCTGATGCACCAGTCTTTTATATTTTCCATCCAGTGGCGGTACAGGTTTTTAAACTTTGGGGGATAAAATTTTATCTCTTCCTCCATCACGGCTTTTAATGCCGGTGTTGCCAGGTCCTTCATACTCACCCACCATTGCAGGCTAAGCCTGGGTTCTACCACTGCGTCTGTACGTTCGCTGTAGCCTACTTCGCTGGTATAATCTTCTGTTTTTAATACGCAACCTTTTTCTTCTAATTCAACTACAATTTTTTTACGGGCGTCAAAACGATCCAGGCCAATATAAATTTGTGCAGATTCAGCAAGTGTGCCATCATCATTAAAAATATCAATTACTTCCAATCCATGTTTTTGCCCCAGTTGATTATCATTTAAGTCATGCGCCGGCGTAACTTTTAAAGCCCCCGTTCCAAAATCCATCGTTACATATTCATCTGTAATAATCGGTATGCGTCGATTTATCAATGGCACAATTGCAAATTTTCCATGCAGGTGTTTGTAACGCTCATCATCCGGGTGCACCGCAATAGCTGTATCTCCCATAATGGTTTCCGGGCGCACGGTAGCAATGGTTATAAAGTTGTCAGCTGATAGTTGAGAGTTGACAGAAGTACCTGAGCTATCATCTGTCATCCCAATACTATCAACTATTCTATACTTTAAATAATACAGTTTCTGCTTTGTCTCTTTCCGGATCACTTCTTCATCGCTCAAAGCAGTCAGGGCTTTTACATCCCAATTTATCATTCGTTTTCCCCGGTAAATAATTCCTTTTTTATGCAGCGCTACAAACACTTTTAATACCGATTCGGAATAAGCC
>JBDUCK010000086.1:0-11028 GCA_040003485.1 Ferruginibacter sp.
TTTTCTTTAAGGCTCATTTTGCGGGGCTGCGATAAAACATTTCCGTAGCCGATGTAAACCGTACGCCCCTTTTCATTTTCCAGGTCTGGCTTACGGTTCATACTTTCCATAATATAATTTACAAACGAGCCAGCATAGTCTTTAAAATTTTTTATTTTGTAAGGCGCAATCCCTGAAGAGCCGGAAAAATATTCTACCTGCTCATTACGGTCCAGCTTAAAACCCAATGTTTGTTTATTGTGAATAACACTATCACAAAATAACGGTGTACCACCATAAATGCAGCTATCAAAAATATTGATGGGATAGTTTTGTGTAACACCCCCATCAACATATACCTGGTAATTATAACCTGGTATCGGTTTTACAGATTGGTTGCCGGCACTGTCTAATAAAACAGGTTCATAAAAAAAAGGAATGGATGAACTTATTCTTACGGCAGTCTTTAAAGGCATGTGAGGCGTGGTGGCAAAAGAAAAAATTTCGGCACGCTGCATAGAAAGGTTTGTGCCTGTGCAGTAAAACTCTTTAAAATTTTTATTGTTTTTACGCAGTGAGTCCAACTGATAAAAACTACATAAAGGGTTCCCGGTTTTTTGCATTACCAAAGAATCAAGCCAGTTGGCAAATGCATCTCCCTTATGTATGCCGAACTTATTTTTTGCTCTTTTATATTTACCAAAGATGCCCCCCTTGCCATCATTAAAATGCTGAATTTTAAGATTTACCATGATGTCATAAATTTCAGAAGCAGTATAGCCGAGGCTGAGCATAAGGCCAATGATAGAGCCCGCAGAAGTGCCGCCTATTTTTTCTATGTTTTGTAGTATCCCTTTTTGTTCAAGAACCTGCGCTGCACCGGCAAAAGCAATTCCCCTTGTGCCTCCGCCTTCAAATACCAGGTTTTTATATTGTGCATTTACATGCAGCGCAATAAAACAGAGGAGGAGAAAAAAAAATTGTTTTGCCATGGGTAAAAATATTTTAAAAGATAATCACGTCAATTTATAAAACCAGCAATACCTGCCATGCATCCGTTACTTTACCGGCATCTAATAATTCTTTTGCATACCGGTGTAATTCTTCATCCATCTCCTCTGCACTTAAAGAATAATACAGAATAATATTCTTTAGCCTCTCATCTTCAAACGAGGGATCTGCTACGGGCATTTCATGTACATTAGCCAGTTGCCCCAACTGATTGCCTGATAAAATTTTGCTGTTGCGTATGCCTTCCGGCAAACCGTCAATGCCAATGCCCAATTGCGTATTTGGTTTGGCCACTACAAATACTGCAGTGCCACTGGCACGGCAATAAAAATCACCCCCCATCCTTGCCACAAGATCTATTTTTTGTGGATCGATTTGTTTTGTTTCATTCAGTACGGCATCATTAATATGCATTACCAATACTTCACAAATAACCAAGTTACCGGCACCACCTTCTGCGCCTGTTTCAATAATATCTCTCACCTTACATTCCATTTGCACCGGGCTTTCGGCTACCCTAAAAGGTTTTACTTTTTCTGATACCAGTTTTGTAAAACCGGCTTTTACAAATTCATCCACATCTTTTGGATATTCGCAACTGCTGAGAGAAGCCTGCTGCACCATTGCATAGTTTACCACATTAATTACCACTTCTTTTGTTTCGTAAATATTCTGAAGCGTATGTTTGGTGGTATTGTCACGCACTCTTCTTGCCGGAGAAAAAATTAATGTGGTAGGGTTGCTTCCAAATACATTAAAAAAACTGAAAGGCGATACATTAGGATTGCCGGCAGCATTCACTGTACTGGCAAAGCAAATGGGCCTTGGAGCTACGGCCCCTAAAAGATAACTATGTAATTCACTTGTTTTGATCTCTCCCGGAATAATTTTCATTGGTATAAAATATTGATGGATAAAATTACTTATAAAAAGCATTGCATTGTTTTTGTGAATGCAATCTAAATTGCAGCCCTCTGTGGTTTTGTCTCCCGCTAACCACAGAGGCCCCGGTCGGTATCTTCACCGACCAAACGGGGCGACAAATTGAAATGCATCCTTTTTTGTAAATTCATTGTTCAATATTTTTTATGCAAATAAAAAAGAGTTCACTGCTTTTAATTTCCATCATAAGCCTGTCATCTTCATTTGCTCAAAATACCAGTACCGTTATACGCCTAAATTTATTAGGGTATAAGCCAAAGAGTATTAAAGTGGCTGTTTATTGCAGCAGGCAAAATTTGAGTATAAAAGAATTTTCCATAGCAGATGCCAACACTAAAAAAATTGTTTTCAAAAAAACTGCCGGTAACCCTTTTGGAAGTTATGGCCCTTTTTTGCAAACACAACGTTTATCGTTTTCTGAATTTACAAAACCCGGTATTTATTATATTATTTCAGAAGGCATTCAATCCCCGGTTTTTAAAATTGATGAAGAGGTGTATAAGGGAACTGCCGATTTTTGCTTACGGTATATGCGGCAACAGCGCAGCGGTTTTAATCCTTTTTTAAAAGACAGTTGTCATACCCATGATGGCTACACGCTATACGGCCCTATGCCCGATAGTACGCACATTGATGCGACAGGTGGCTGGCATGATGCAAGCGATTACCTGCAGTATTCATCCACTTCTGCCAATGCTACTTATCATTTGCTGATGGCTTACAGAGATTTTCCTGCTGTATTTACAGATGAAAAATCAGCGAATGGTTTGGATGTAAAAAATAATTTCCCTGATGTGCTGGACGAAGCAAAATGGGGAATTGACTGGTTGCTGAAAATGAACCCGACCGCTGATATTATGTTCAACCAACTGGGCGATGACCGTGATCACATGGGTATGCGGATACCAAAAGAAGACAGCTTTTATGGAAAGGGGTTTGAGCGACCGGTATATTTTGTAAGTGGGAAGCCACAGCAAAGAGGAAAGTTTATGAATAATACAACGGGCACAAGTTCCACCGCTGCAAAATTTGCAAGTGTGTTTGCATTGGCACATCAGCTTTATAAAACAGATAGTTCTTTTAAAAAAATGAGTATTCGGCTTGGATATTATGATAAAGCATTTGAAGCATATCAATATGCATTAAAAAAACCGGGAGTAACACAAACTGCATCGGTAAGATCACCTTATATATATGCAGAAGAGAACTGGGTTGATGACATGGAGTTAGCTTCGGCTGCGTTGAATAACATAGTAATCAATACAGCCAGTAGTAGTGATAATGGATTGTATACAATGAAAGCTTTGGATTATGCAAGGCAGGAAAAAATTACGCCATGGCTCGGAGAAGATACAGCGAAACATTATCAGTGGTATCCATTTATTAATATCGGGCATTACGAACTAGCTAAACAACTTAATGGCAAAAGAAAAGATTCTGTCATTAGCTATTACAAAGAAGGCATTCAAAAAGTATTGACAAAAGCAGAACAAAATGCATTTTACCGTGGTGTTCCTTTTATTTGGTGCAGTAATAATTTAACCACTTCTTTTGCCATACAATGTTATTGGTATCGCACATTAAGCAAGAATAATCTGTTTGAAGAACTAGAGCAGGCAAACTTTGACTGGCTCTTTGGGTGCAATCCCTGGGGTACAAGCTTTGTATATGGCCTGCCGCAAAACGGTGTTTATCCGCACGACCCTCACTCCGCATTTACACACCTTAAAAATTATCCTATCGATGGGGGTTTGGTAGATGGCCCGGTTTATGGAAACATCTTTAAAAGCCTTATCGGGCTTACCGTGTATCAACAGGATGAATACGCCGGGTTTCAAAGTGACTTAGTGGTGTATCATGATGATTATGGCGATTACAGCACCAACGAACCTACCATGGATGGTACAGCTTCACTGATTTATTTATTGGCAGCAAAAGAAAACAAAGCCCACTTAATCTCTCCGCCGCGGCAGAAGAGTTTGGGAAACCTTCTCAATTCAAAATTCACTTATGATCATGGGGCAATTATAAGAGGGGATAGTTTGCAAAAAAATATTTCCCTTGTTTTTACCGGGCATGAATTTGCTGATGGAGGAGAACTGATTGCAAAAACATTGCAGCAACAAAATATAAAAGCTTCTTTCTTTTTCACCGGGGCTTTTTACAACAACACCTCTTTTAAAAAGATCATTGGTAAATTAAAAAATAATGGACATTATTTGGGCCCTCATTCAAACAAACATTTATTATATGCCGATTGGAATAAAAGAGACAGCTTATTAGTAACAAAGCAACAGTTTAAAGATGATTTAAATTTGAATTATAAGGCTATGAAAAAAACGGGCATTATCAATGCTGAATATTTTTTGCCGGCCTATGAATGGTACAATGATTCTATTGCAGCCTGGACAAAAGAAATGAATCTTAAATTAATAAACTTTACGCCCGGCACAAAGAGTAACGCAGATTATACCACACCCGAAATGAAAAATTACAGAACCAGTGATGAAATTTACAATTCTATTATTGATCTTGAAAACAAGAAGGGGCTAAATGGATTTATTCTTTTAATTCATATTGGCACCGATCCAAAGCGAACCGATAAATTTTATTTTAAATTAAACACATTAATAAATACATTAAAACAAAAGGGCTATCATTTTAAGCGGATAGATAAACTGGCAAATTAAATTTTCTTCAAATCTAATATCGAAAAATCGCTATCTTCTTTCAGCATTGTATTACTCAATTTTCCCAGCCCGTCAATTTCCATTTCTACCAGGTCGCCCTCCTGTAGCCATTGTTCGTTATATTCTGCGTTGTTTAATTTGCCCGTGCCATTTAATTCTAAAAAGCAGCCCGTACCTACCGTTCCGCTGCCAATCACATCGCCGGGAAAAAGGTTTACACCATAACTGCAGCGTTCGATAATTTCTGCAAAAGTCCAGTCCATATCACTAACATTCCCCTGGCTTACCTGCACTCCATTTACAGTGCATTTCATATTCAGGTTCCAGCTTTTGCCGGTATGGTTTTCTTTGCAGGGCACTTCATACTGTTCCAGTTCATCCAGTGTTACCAGCATGGGGCCAGTAGTGGTTGCAAAATCTTTTCCTTTTGCGGGGCCAAGGTTAAGCAGCATCTCTTCCATTTGCAGGCGTCGGGCACTCAGGTCATTCATTATCATAAGGCCTGCAATATATTCATCGGCTTCAGCTGCTTTAATATTCCTGCCGGGTTTGCTTATTACTATGGCTACTTCCAGTTCAAAATCCAATTTTTCAAAATGGTCGGGCATGCAATACACACTGCCCGGCCCCTGTATGCTGTTATGATTGGTAAAATAAAAAATGGGAAATTGGTCAAATTCAGGGATCATATCCGCCTTACGGTTTCGTCTTGCCGAAGCTACATGCTGCCGAAAAGCATATCCATCTCTGCAACTTGTAGGATGTGGCACCGGCGCCAGTAACTCTGCCTCTGCAAAAGGGTAGCCCATGTCTTTACGGAAATTGCCTTCTTTTATACGCTGCTCTACTGCTTTCGCCAGCGGCAGCACATCTTCCCAGTAATTTAAAAACATCGACATGCTTATAGGCAGGTCAGGATGCAGTATGTCAGTATCATATAAAAGACCATCTACAAGTAATGCCAGCTGGTCTCTTTCGTCTTTTAAATAGGTAACTAATTTCATCTATATATATTAAGATGACAAATTTAGGATTACCCTAACAGCTAAAAAAAATGATTTAGTATATTTGCAATATAAAAATTCGGCACTAATGGAATTTCAAAAAATACATAACAAGGGCCAGGCCCAGTTATTTAAAAATCACTATATAGAATACCTTACCAAAACTCACCCATTGGTTATTTGGGGTATGTACCTGCCTGCGCTGGTACTATTGCCTTATTATTCTATCAATTTTTTAAATTTTACGGGACTAAACACTTTTCTCATTTTCCTTGGGGGCGTTTTTTTCTGGTCATTTACAGAATATATTCTGCACCGTTTTGCCTTTCACCATCATCCGGAAACGGAACGTGGAAAAAAGATAAACTATATTTTACATGGTAACCATCATGAATATCCAAGAGATAAGGAAAGATTATTTATGCCTGCGGCGCCAAGCTTAATTATTGCATCGGCATTTTTCTCAGCGTTTTATTTGGTTTTGGGTAGATATGCTTTTCCATTTTTCCCGGGCTTTATGCTGGGTTATTTAATTTATGGTACAATGCATTTTGCCATACATGCCTGGAACCCGCCGTTTAAGTGGATGAAAGGTTTATGGAGAAATCATCACCTGCATCATTACAAACATTCTGATATGGGCTTTGGCGTAAGCAGCACTTTATGGGATCATGTATTTGGAACCATGTTTGACCTTAAAAAAGAAAAAGATGATAAGGAAAAAGTGCAGTCATTAATGTTTAAACGCAACCCTGAAAAACAAAAAGCATAACTACCATTTTTCATCTTCATCAATATTATTTTCGTCCCGGCGGTTTTCCCGCCGGGATTTTATTTTTTCAAGCTGCCTGTCTATTACCAGCGAAGCAATAATATTTCCGGCATTATACTTTGTGTTTTCTTTTAATAATACTTCCAGCTTTTTCTCATTTACATCTATGCGGTACAAGGCCTGCACCAGCCAGTTGAAATCATTTATAATTAGAAAGTTGATGCGTTCAGCCAGTGCATTTTCCAATTCTTCCCTGCTGCTGGTGGCAGGTATGCTTAAAGCAAACTGGTTATTTATATTTTCCAGCAGGTGATTTTTCATGCTTAATATTTTTCAAGTACGCCCAATCCAAATAACGCAAAATCATATTTTGCCGGATCATCGGCATCCAGTTTTTTTAATTCATTGGTTAATTCTACTGCGCTTTGCCAGTCGGTTGCTTTTCTGTGCAGTAATTTAAAATGCCTGGCAACCCTTGCCACATGCAGGTCTAAGGGGATCACCAATTGTGCAGGTGAAATATTTTTCCATAATCCAAAATCCACGCCGCATTTATCTTTACGTACCATCCAGCGCAGGAACATATTTATGCGCTTGCAAGCGGAGTTTTTATCTGGCGAAGCGATATGTTTTAAAGTACGCTGCGGAACATCAGGCATAGAAAAAAAATATTGATAAAAACCATTTAATGCAGTTTCAGTATCCGCATCATTTCTATTCATACTTTTTGTAAAGGCTGTCTCTAATGAAAGATGTTTTTTATAATGCATATTAAAGAAGGATATAAAATACAACAGGTCTGTTGCATTAAAAGTACGGTGCTTAAAAGAAAGCAGTTTTATTAAATCGTTATCGGTATGATGCAGGCAAAAATCATGTGGTGCATTATCCATGAGCTGCATTAATTTTTTTGATTTATTGATGATGGTAGTGCGGTTGCCCCAGGCAAAAATGGCTGCAAAGAAACCGGCTATTTCTACATCCTGTTTTTTTGTAAACAAATGAGGAATGCAAACCGGATCAGCTTTTATAAAGAATGGTTTATTATATTCTTTTACTTTAGTATCAAGGAAGTCTTTTAAGGATTGTTTCACTTGCTAAAATTAGTGATTACAAAGCTGATGTGTAAAATGCATTTGCGTGAGGGATAGAAGCGGAAAGCCCGCAGCCACGAGGCACGAGTGACGAGGACTTGCAGCGGATAGCCCGGCCTCTGGGCACGCCAATATTATTTTACTTAATTATTTTATCTTTTTTAAACAAGGCTGAAACAGCAATGAGCACCCAAATAATATTTACGATCATAGAAGGGTAGGCTTTATGCACGAAGGTGTTTAGAATAAAAAATATGCCACCGGCAAGATTGCATAAAATGTAAAGCCTGGACGATGTTTTCCAGATGCCGTAAATATTCAGGGAGTAAGCGCCGACAATAAGTACGGCGCCAACCCAGCCAAATACCTCTACTAATATGTTCATTGAAAAAATTATTTACCCAATAGCTTGTTTTAGATCTTCAATTAAATCATCTGCATCTTCTATGCCTACACTCAACCTTATCAGGCCATCTGTAAGGCCATTTTTAATACGTTCTTCCCGTGGTATGCTGGCATGCGTCATGCTGGCCGGGTGATTTATAAGAGATTCTACGCCGCCCAAACTTTCGGCCAGCGCAAATAATTTTGTAGAGGATAAAACCTTGTTGGCAGCTTCTACGCTATCATCTTTTAAAGTAAAACTCATCATGCCACCAAAACCACGCATTTGTATTTTAGCAACATCGTAATTAGGATGATCTGCAAAACCGCACCAATACACCTTTTCTACATTGGGATGTTTGCGTAAAAAATGGGCTATCATATAACCATTTTCGCAATGTTGCTTCATGCGTACATGCAAGGTTTTTATACCTCTTAAAACTAAAAAACAATCCATTGGGCCGGGTACGGCACCACAACTTTTTTGTATAAAATAAAGTTGTTCTCTTAAAGCCGCGTCATTCATTATTAAAGCGCCCTGGATAACATCACTATGGCCGCCAAGGTATTTGGTAGAGGAATGCATTACGATATCCGCACCAAGGTCCAGCGGGTTTTGTAAATATGGTGAGGCAAAAGTATTATCTACGCAAAGCCATGCGCCTGCTGCTCTTGAGATCTTTGAAACGGCATGAATATCGGTGATATTCATCAGCGGATTGGTGGGTGTTTCTATCCAGATCAACTTTGTATTGGGGGTAACTGCGGTTTGTATATTGGCCACATTTGTGGTATCAACATAAATAAATTTGATACCAAATTTTGCAAATATTTTGGTGAAGAGGCGGTAAGTACCACCATACATATCGTTTGCTGCTATTACTTCATCACCTGGACTTAATAATTTTATTACCGCATCTGTAGCCGCCACACCACTGCTAAAAGCCAGGCCGAATTTTCCGTTTTCTATAACGGCCAGGGCATCTTCTAATGCCTTACGGGTAGGGTTTTGACTGCGGGCATACTCATAACCTTTGTTTACGCCTGGCGCTTCCTGCACATAAGTAGAGGTTTGGTAAATGGGCGTCATGATGGCGCCGGTGCTTGGATCTGGAACAGTACCGGCGTGTATAAATTTGGTTCCTAATTTCTGCGAAGGTGTATTTTCTGTGCTCATTTTATAAAATATTGAGCCGCAAAAATAGTTAGAAATAAAGCATTACAAATGCTTTTATTTTTGCATCATTTGCGCAGCACATAGGTAACGCCAATCACTGTTATTGGCTTCATGCGCATCCATGGGGAGTATTTTTTTATGCAATACAGATGGCTTTAATATTTTTTCTTCTACCAGTTTCTTTTTTGCCTCGTGGAGATAATCTTTAAAATTGTCGTTTTGCATCCATCGTTTTTGCGGTGGCTCAAACCCTACTTTATCGGTACGCCATACAACCGATGAAGGCAATTTGTTTTCCGCCATTTTACGCAGCAGCCATTTGGTATAGCCCTGGTTTATTTTATACTTTGATGGAAGCGAAAAAATAAACTGTACCAACTCTGCATTTAAAAAAGGCAGCCTCACTTCCACCCCATGGGCCATACTGTTCCTGTCGGCATAGCGCAACAATTCTTCCAGGCCATTTTCCATGGTATTAAAATATAAAATATCATTCAGCTTGGTAACGATAGGTTTGTAAATACCTTCCCACTCCCTGCCCCTTAAATTAGCCAGCAGACTTTTACTGAGGTTATTATTGTGTATTATTTTTTTATATTCATTTTTCTCCAGGGCAATAGCAGCATGCGAAGGCAGCAGTGAAGCCATCACATTTTTTACATTCCATTTAAAATGAATATTGTTTTTATGCAAGGCATGCCTTTCTTTTTTTGCTGCAGAAAATTTATACCGGCTTACCAATTCCTGCAGGTACCAATGTACATATTTATGATAGCCGGCCATGGTTTCATCTGCACCCTGCCCATCAAGTAAAACGGTTACATTGTTAGCTTTTGCCAATTCAAAAACTTTGTATTGTGCAAAAATACTGGACGAGGGAAATGGCTCTTCCTGGTGAAAACAAAGTTTTTCAAAATCAGTGATCAATTGTTCTGCCGAAGGCTCTACACAAAAATTTTTAAATTTCAATTGTTGTGATACTTCATTTATAAAAGAAGATTCATCTTTTTCAAAACCGGGAAAAACTGCGGAAAAAGTTTTGAAATTTGCTGCAGATCCGTTCTTATTGGAAAGTGCTTCGCTGATAAAGTAGGCAATGGTAGAACTGTCCAGGCCACCACTTAAACTTGAACCAACAGGTACATCGCTCCTTAACCTGCGGATGACCGAAGTTTTTAAAAGTAATTCAATTTTATTTTGGGCAGCCTTTTCATTAACAGGCTGGGTGTATTGTTTATCAATATCCCAGTAACTTTTTATAGTCAACTGCATTTCTGGCAGATTAAAAAAAGCATAATGAGAGGGAGGCAGCGAAAGTATATTTTTGTAAAATGTCTGTGATTTATCTGATGGGTTTTGTACATACCCCAGGGCCAGATAATTAAGCAGCGTTTTGTTTTCAATTTCTTTATCTATGCCTACGGCCCATAAACCTTTCATTTCGCTGGCAAAGGCAAACACAGTTTTATCTATATAATAATAAAAAGGTTTTTCGCCAAAGCGGTCACGGGCAGCAAACAATAGCTGTAATTTTTCATCCCAAATGGCAAATGCAAACATCCCATCAAAATATTGCAGGCATCTTTCTTTATAACAGTCATACGCTGCAAGAATAACTTCTGTATCGCTGCCGGAGATAAAAGCATAACCGGCTTTTTGTAATTCTTTGCGTAACTCCAGGTAATTGTATATTTCTCCATTGTACACAATGCTGTATCGTTGCAGGTAGTGCATTGGCTGGGCACCACTTTCGGTAAGGTCTATAATAGCAAGCCTTCTATGAGCAAAGCCGGCAGTATTTTTTTTGTTTACCCAAAATCCTTCGCCATCGGGCCCACGGTGGGCCAATGCATCGGCCATGCTTTTAAGCACCGCTGAATTTATAATAGTTTGGTTTTGGGAAATTATGCCTGCTATGCCACACATGTTGTAAATATAATATAGTTACGGGAATGTGCTGGGGCAACAAATAATT
>JBDUCK010000087.1:0-11027 GCA_040003485.1 Ferruginibacter sp.
TAGGCCATTTCTATCCTGCTTAATAATCTCGCTGTGGTGCCTGTCGCCGGTTAAAAAAATAATTCCTTTAATATTATTGGTATTGATAAAATCCAGTAACTCATAAAACTCTTTGGGGTAATGCCGCATACAATCATAAGGCGAATATGGATTAAGTACCTGGCTGCCGGTGGCAATGATCCGGAAACTGGTTTTAGAGTTGCCATTGCTAAAAAGCAATTCTTCTTTTAACCATTCCATTTGCACATCGCCAAACATTTTTTTGGTAGCGTTCGGCTGCCCGTTTATGCTATCAGGCAAATCGCCACTGCTTCTTTCCCACCTGTCATCAAGCATAAAAACATCTACATCATTCCAGCTTATTTTGGTGTAAACAGCATTGTTGTTTTGGCCGTAAGATGGGTTGGCCCAATACTTCATAAATACTTCTCTGGATTTATCTTTAAGCAGGTAACTCTTGCCGGCATCATTGGGTCCAAAATCATGATCATCCCAAATGGCATATTGCGGCATTTTTTTAAACAGGCTTTGCAGCACAGGCAAGCTACGTGTAAGGGAAGCACGATAGTTAAGGCCCCATTCGCTAAAATAATCTACTTCACGGGTGTACCAGTTATCGCCCAACCATAGTGCAAAGTCGGCATTTTCTTTTGCCATTGGTTTAAAAATAGATGAATCGCCACCGTAGGGTTTGCCCGGCCTGTCGTATTTGCGCTCGTTAAAGTAGGCACAACTTCCGGTAATAAAACTAAAATCTGGTGCAGGCTTTCTAAATTGCCATAATTGTTGTGTAGTGGTTTGGCCAGATGCTACAGAAGTATTACTTCCATTTACATAAACAGCATATTGATAAGTTTTGCCAGGCTCTAACCCGGTAAGTACAACAGATGCGGTATTAAATTCGCCCCCGTTTATTTTAAATTTTGTGGTGTTATTCTGGCCATTATTATAGCGTAGTTCTGCAGTACTAACCACACTTGAAAACTGAAGCCATATCACCGAAGTGCGTAATTCGGTATGGCCTATCATGGGGCCTGCAATAATTGGTTTTACCGGTTGTGCCAGTAAAGAATTATTTAAAAAAAACAAGGTAAATAAAAAAAATAAATTTTTCATTTTGAGGTTTTAAAATTGTTTTAAATAACTGATCTTGGCAATGCTTTGGTCTTGTTTAAAACCAGTTTTTTTATTTTCGTTAAATACCAGATATAGGTAAGAGAGTGGTCTGTACTCCCAGCTAAACCTTGCATTCCAGCGGCTGCGTACAGTAGCCGTGTTGTATTGATAAAATACATTTAATTGTACTCTCGGATTTAGGGCCATACGGATATTGGGTGTAATAAGCTGTATAGTTAAATTTTCTTTATTGATGCCAACTTTTTTTAAATCGTTTCTTTCATAATCAATACCTGCAGCTATTTTGGGTGATGGCGCATAACGGATATTGCCGGATAGGGTAGTGATTTTTCCATTATAGTACCCCCCGCTTGTAACATCTGCTGCCCAGGAAAATTTAGCACTTTTATTACTGGTAAAATAAGCGTTGATGGCATTATACTGATATTTGCCGGCGCCTATTTCTATACCGATCGGGTCAAAGTTAGTGGATAAGTTTTGCCAGTTCATTTGTATAGTAGTGGCAAACTTTGCACCACTATTAAAAAGAAAAAATACAGGGTACACACCGATATAACCTTCCTGTAATTTTAAATCACCAGGATTTTGGTAAAAGTCTAAACTAACACCAGGCTCCCAGCTACGTATGAATTTAGGAAACCATTTTTGCTTTCTTTTAGTGATATAACAATCTACAAAGTTTTTTATAAAATCAGTACGGGTAATAAAGCCTGCCTGTGCATTATAATTTTTAGAGATATAGCCGGTGTTCCATAACAAAGTAAAATTGTTTGATTAATAATTTAAACTGGTAAATGTGGCTGCGCCATCATCTCTATAATTGCCGGTTGTTTTGCTGCCACTGATTGTATATTTAAAACTTAACTTATCACTTATGCGGTTAAAGCCGGTAATAGTTGCTGTTGAATTTATATTGTTTTTTAAAGTGTCTCTTGCTTCATAAATTCTATTGGTAATCAATACTCCAATATTATTTTGATTGCCATAATTTTTTATAAATCTTGCCACACTTATATTGGCTGCCTGTGTATTTTCCACTGCCCGTTGGTGCACATATAATGCACCAATACTATACTTTTCATTTTTATCTGTAAAGCGCATACCTGCATCTATCGGTATGGGATTGCCATCTGCATCCAACCCAATAGTCCGGCTAAAAAATGGTTTGAATGTAAAGTCATTGCCGGCATCAAACAGCCCTGCATTTTCTAAAAAGAATTGCCTGCGTTCCGGAAAGAAAACTGAAAAACGGGTAAGATTATTTACCTGCCTGTCTGCATCTGCCTGTGCAAAATCTGTATTGAATGTTACATCCACCGTGCTGTGTGCAGTGGGTGCCCATTTAATTTCTCCGCCAAGCTTGGTATGGTAATCATTTATATTTTTTACGCCTGTTTCTTTTTTTGTATTTAACTGGTTTACCCAATACGGATTTATTTGTATGTTGGTACCTGGTGGTGGCGGTTCAATACCTTTCAGCAATGCAGCGTATCCCATCCGGTAGCTATCAAAACTTCTCGGAAAGCCCGGAAATGCCGAGGCTTCATTTTCTCTGCGGGCAATTTTTATAAAATTAATTCCCCAGGTAGCACTGTCGGTTTTTTGTTTGGGATACCGTAGTGTTTTCCAGGGTATAGCCATTTCGCAACTCCAGCCACTGTCCGTAATATTGCTTCTTGCATTCCAGAGTGCATCCCATTCCCTGTCAAAAATATTATCATCAAATACCTGCAAATCCCGTAATGCTCCATAAGGGTTTGTTTGAAAAGCAGTGGCATTTCGCTTACCATTAAAAGGATCTAAAGCAACGCCAAATAAATCGTTAGAGAAATTATCAAAATCTCTCCTGAAATCCTGCACACGAACTCCTTTTTTACCTGCAGAATCTTTACAAAATGCCCCAACGTATAAATATTTATTGTCGAATAATATTTTTACAATGGTTGGATATTTTGATGGTTCTCCCTGAAATGGTTCTACCTGTTTAAAGTTGGTAACTATGTTTGCAGTTTGCCAATCGGCTTCGTTTAATTTTCCATCTAAAATAATACTGCCGGTTGTTTTTTTGGCATAGATAGATTGTTGTATGGCAGGTGGTGGAAATACGGAAACATCTTGTGCAGATAAACAAATACTAACAGTAGAAGTTAATATTGATAAAATTATTTCTTTCATTATTAAATTCTTTATTCTAAAAATCCCGCTTGCTTCATTACTAAAAATGTATGACGGATAGACTGCTCCCAATACGGCACTTCATGCTCACCTGGAAAAGTGATAAAGCTGTACTTATTTGTTTTTGCTTTTACCTGCTGTACAAATTCAAAAGCATCTTTTATAAAATCATCCCTGTTACCACAATCAATATGAATAAAGGGAAGTAATCCGCTATCTGTTTTTGCTAATAATAAATAAGGATCGTACACATCAGCATCGGCTGCTGTTTTAAAAACCAGGCCTTGCGGTGTACGTTCTTTTTGTGTACTGAAGTTTTTAACATCAATCTTCCTGTCGCCATCACTCCACAACTGTGGACTGTTCCAATCCAATGTATCTCTTGCCATTTCGCTTTTTATATTCTTACAAAAGTTTATTGCACCTGCGGTACTAAAAACAAAACCAAACTTATCTGCATTTTTTAAACCTACTGCCAATGCACCATTAACTGCCCATGCTTAATCCACCAATGGCTCTGCCTGTTTTGTTATTAATGGTTCTATATTTTCTATCTGCATCTAATAGTAAATCCTTTACCAGCATATCTTCCCAGCGATGTGGCTTGCCATCGGTTTGCCCTGTCCAGTTTACATACCAGCTATTCCCGCCATCGGGTAAAATAATGATGCAATTATATTGTGTAGCCAGCTCAACAGGTAATTTTGCATATGTAATCCAGGAAGTATAATTTCCGGAGTGGCCATGAAGGATATAAACAACAGGGCATTTTAATAATGTATTTTTATAGTAAGATGCAGGAAGAATAATTGTATATTTTAACTGCAATTGTACTGATGGGGAATAGAAAGAATCCTTTTGCACAATTGAAGTTTGTGATTCTGCTTTTGACAGCAGTGATAAAAACAAAATAATTAAAATTGATAGCTTCTTCATTTTTATAAATATTTTATCAGCGATGATTATAAATGTTTATCACTTTTTTTTACTATAACTTTTCCAAATTTCTGCTACCAATAAAATACAGCAGCCAGCTTATTGCAGCGAGCAACAAAAAATTCAGAAAAAAAGTTGTTGAAATAGCAGAATAATTTTGCGTTGTAAAAACCGGAAAATCAGCATATCGTTTTTTAGTCAATTGCCCATCAAAAAACAATGCTGGAAAATAAGCCTCATGCAACGCTTTATGAAAAGCTTTTGTTTGCCAGATAAACTGGTGATTGCCAACCGCATCGTTCTCTGCAAGCCTGTCAAAATTGCCATCCAGGGCAGCCGCAGGATTAATTAATGTGCTAAGGTTAGTATACTGCTGACGGCGTTCTATTGCAGTAAAATATATATTTACCGTAACCGTATTGCTATCATCCATCAGCTCGTGAAAAGTATTGTAAACAGCAAAACTAAAAGCCGGGTTGGATGGACTTAGAATATTGTTTTTATATTGCGGTCGGCTAACTACATATTGCTGTATTATTTTTATTCCAAAGGTGGTATCTTCAAATTTGGAGCCTTGTGGCCGCCTGGACATTCTGCTGATTTTAGTATTGTCAACGGCAATTGTTTTTTCAATTACCATGGTGGTTAACGTGGGTAAAACAATACAAAGCATTGTCCATACCATACCGCTGCATAGCGCATTGTAGCTGGTATTTTTGCCTAATGAGTTAATAAAATATAAAATAGTTAGCCAAAATACGAAGTATAAATTTGCTCCAATAAAAAACAAAAAATCAGTAGTAGAAGGCAGTTGATTAAAATGAAAATAATTTATCAATATACCGGTTAAACATATTGCTGTCAGCAAAATTTCTATTGATATAGCTATCAGCAAATATTTTGTATCCAACCATGTTTTGGCAGTTATACCCTGGCTGTTTATCAATCGCCAGTTGCCATTGTCCAGCTCTGCTGCCAGAGTATTAAAACAAAGCACAATGATTAACAAGGGCAGTAAAAATATTATCCAAAAGCTGGTATCAAAATGCCCTGACAGCGAGCGCAAAGGATTGGATATTTCACCTTGCTTAAATAATTGCATGAAAAAACTTTCCAACTTTATTGTGTAGTAGTAGGGAAAAACATCGCCTTGCCCAATGGCAAAAATGGCTGTACTGTTGGGCATTTTGTAAGCCGGCAAAATGGTGTTCCAATTACTGGATAACAGTCCTGAAACTTTTTCGTAAGCGGCTTTACCTGCTGGCTTGCTGGTATCTGCATCAAATCCTTTTATCAGTTCAGTAAGGTTTTTTATTTTATCACTCCTGAAAGTATTGATGGTGCTTGTTTGCTTTTGCTTAAATGTATAGCCTTGGTACAAGCCATAAAATCCTGCCAATAAAAATACCAGCAATAAAATAAAGTTGCTTTTTTGTTTGGTAAAAAGCCAGTACTGAGTTTTTAATAACCCTGTTGGTTTGTCGGTAAAATTTGTATTATTCTTCATTCTACCTGTTTAAAGTTTTTTTTTACGGCTCCAAAGCATCAATAATAATAAACCCGTTGCCCATACTAAAAGCCAGATGGTTTCAATTAATACTGATGGTATCTCCCAGGCTAACGGCCGGCTATCTACCTGCAAATCTTTTATTTCGGCATACTTATTTTTATCCACCCGATAGGTTTCAAATGTTCCGTAAGCCGATTTGTCTTTCATATCGTTATTCATATTTTGCACAAAGCCCCTGCGGTAATTTTCTGCCTGCAGTTGAAAATCTATTTCAGATTCGAGGCTGGCATTGCATCCTGCCATTGATACATTACGTATAGCAATAAAAGGACTAAACACAGCAGACCATGCCTGTACCTTTTTCTGATTTTTTAATGATTGAAAAACAGCTCCGAAATAATGGTCGTACACTTTGCTGGTATAGTCTTCGCTTTGCTGCATAATAAATCCTTCGAAATTAAAAGGCAGTTGTTGCACACTATCCACCTTATATTTTGCAAGCATTTCTTTTTCAATTTTCATTGCCCTTTTATCTGATGAATTGTGCCCGTCCAATCCTTTTGAAACCGCTTCTGAAATTTCTTTTTTAAATTGATAATTGCTGATAACAGGGTACATATTTTCTGCAAGGTTTGCAGACACCCTCGGTATAATTACATTGGTACACATCCAGATTAATAACAACAAAGCCATGCTGCTGCCCACATTATTTATTTTGCTGGAAACAAAAACACCCAGTAAACTCCAGCAAAAAAAATACAATGAATAAGTAAGCCACACGTAAAAAATGGCTGGTGTATCTGCTGCTGCATAAATAAATTGATGCGCCGATGCAGCAATTAAAAAAAGATAACCAGTAAAAAATATTTCGAATAATAAAAACACAGCAATTGTTTTAGCAAATAATATTTGCCGGTAGCTTGCACCTTGTGAAAGTAACAACGCCAATGTACCGATGTTTTTTTCTCCGTTAATGGCATTGAAAGAAAATAAAATAATCAATAACGGCAATATCAGTTGGCATATCAATGCAGGGCTAAGCCAGCCAAACCGCATACCAGTATCACTCTCCTGGCTTTTGCTAAACAAAAAATCATTTTGCCGGTGTGGTTCCATGTACACAGATGTGCCGGTGTATATACTTAACCCAGGGTCGAAGCAATGCAGCATAGAAGGTTTCTTGTAAGCATAGTTACCAAAGTGTGCTGCCATGTGCGGATGCTTTAGTTCCTGTGCCAGCCATTCTTTCCGGGAGCTTTCCTGGGCATTCAATCTTATTGTTGCCAGGTTTGATTGAAAACTTAACTGGTGCCACAATGCCAACATACTTATCAGCAATAAAAACAACAATAGCCATTTCATGCGGCTATCCCTTTTCCATTGCAGCCATTCGTTATTGATTATTTTATACAGCATACCGGTTGCTTAATTTAGTTTTGTAAATCCATTGCATTGGCCTGCACTCAATTCAAATTCTTTTTTTACAGTGCCGTTACTTAGCTGGTAAGAATAAACAGCATTACTGGTTGCGGCAGGTGCATTAAAATAAATTTTTTCGTTATCCCACTTCGTCATAAAAGTGCTTACACCAAAAAGTTTTGGAAGCGTTGGTGCAATATTTCCCAAAGAGGTTTTAGCTGTTAAATCAATCTTGTAATACTCAGCGGCTGCCAAAGGATTATAGCTGGCATCTAAATCAAAAGGATAAGCAACTGCATCGGCGTACCGCATGGTAAACACCTGGCCGCTACCAAAATAATACAAGCCAAGGCAAGGCTTTCCTGTTGCGGTATTAAGGTTGAAAAAATAAGAAGCATCAAAATCTGTTGTGCCATTTTTAATTTTTAGAACGCCACTTGGTTTACCATTACTGGCAAAGCCCATTACATAAATATCATTGTTAGCATCTTTAACCAATGTTGGCGGGCTAAAGGAAGCATCGCTTCCACCAGTCCACATTTCGCCGCTTCTGCCATCTGCAAGCACTTTAGTTACTGTTCCTGCAACCTTATCAATTACAGCTACAAATACACTATCATACAATGGGTCGCCTGATGCGTTGGTATAGGTGATGCCCATAAATAAATTATTATCCCGGTGTACCATACCAAGGTAATAATCGCCGCCAACCGAGGCGGCTTTGTGTGTGGAACTCATATCAATAGTGCCTGTGATTTGCATTGTAGTTGGGTTAAATTTTACCAGCTTAGGAATACCGCCATATCCATTGCTGGCAGCATACGCTTCGGTTTCACTGATAAAGTCAACTGTGCCAAAAGTTTTTAAACCCGGTACCGAAAAACTACCTGTTTGTTTTGGTTTACCTGCTTCATCAAATTCGTATTTACGTAATGTTGCCGGGGCGCCAAATGTGTTGATATAAACATTGGTTCCGTATTTATACATTTGGCCCGAACTGGTAAGCTCTGCTGCATTGCCTGTACCCACACTGCCTGTTGGAAAAAGATTGGAACCAAATAAATAAGTTGTTTGGTTTGGGTAATTACCACCTGTAACGCTCAAAGCATAATTTGCTTTATTGGTATTTACGGGTACGGGTGTTTCTGTTTTTTTGCAGGAGTAGTTTGTAAGCATTATTATGCCCAAAGCTGTTAACCCAATTAACTGTTTTTTCATTGCTGATTTTTTATGTTGTTTTTTTAAATTGATAAATTCTTATTTTAAAACTGAACGACCTGCCGGGCAACTGCACTTTAAAGTTGTCGTAGGTTTTAGCGTTGCTGATATTATTTACTTCCAATGCAAATGACAAACCTGTGTTGGCAAGGGCATAGGAAATACCTGCGTAATGCAATAACTGTGTAGGTATGCGGTTCTTTAATTCTCTTGCCCCATCTACTTCCCAATACAAAAAATATTCGTGGGTGTAGCTGCTGTTCCACCACAGTTGCAGTGTGCTGTTCTTTTTTAAACAATGCTCTTTTTTATAAGATATGCCGGCATTCATAAACAGGTAAGGCGTATTGGGCATACGGGCATTTTTGTAGCGGTCGTTATTAATACCACTATTATCAATTACAGACTGATTTCGTAAATCCTGATAAGTAATGTTGCCGTTAATAAACAAATTATTGATGGGCTGATATCTCATACTGCCTTCTACACCCAATACTTTTACACTTAATAAATTTTGATAAATACTGCTGGTTTGTGCCGGACGCAGATAAATAATATTGGTAACGTCTCTGTAAAATCCACCGATTTCTGCTTCTATTTTTTTACAAAAAAACAAAGCGTTTATGTTGATGTTTTCACTTCTTTCAATTTGTATATTTGGATTTGGCCTTACCTGAATCAGGTCTCCAAAGGCTTCTTCGGTTTCAGGCAACCGGGCTGCATGTTCGTAAGATGTTTTTAATAAAACTGCGTCATTAAGTTTATAGGCAACCGCAGCATTATAGGCAATCGCATGCATTGTTTGTGTTGAAACAGTTTGGGTAAACCATTCAATTTCATAACCATTTAATTTTGCCGCATTATTTTTTATGGCTGTACTAAAACGTAATTTTTGTTTTAAAATATTTCCTTCCAGGCCAATACCGGTAATGTTTTTGGTCATGGCAGACGGTGTTGCAAAATAGTCTGCGCCATTATAAAATTGCTGCGCTACCGTATCTTTTCCTGTTCTGTTGTAATACTGATATGTATTACTAAAAACTAATTTTACTGTTTTGCTTAATGCATAGGTAGCCGTTAATTTTGCATTTAATACATTGGTATATAAATGCAACTCATGCCCTGATGAACTGATTTCTCCACCCGATAGTTTTCGGCTAACCACATCACCCGACCACACGTACACATTTTTTGAAGTATCGGTAAATAATCCATCAACCCTGTTGAAAGATATGGATGACGAAAGATTGAAATTTTTGAAGATGTTTGCTTTTTGATAACGGACATTTCCACTCAGCAAATGTTCCCGGTAATTAGCCATTCCATAAGGCTGCGTCATTACAAAATTATTTTGTATGTCCCGATACATACCTGTGTTTATAAAACCAACTATCAATTGGTCGGCATAAGGTTTATCAACCAAGCCTGCCTGAATTTTTATATTGTAATTTTTAAAAGCATCATGAAACCTATTCACTTGTTTTACCTCCACAGTTCCAACAGCATTGGGCACTTCGCCATCAATAGTGTAATTATTTTTAGCATAGTTTGCATTGACTTGTATAGCGGCAAAGAAACTCTTGGTAATATATTTTTTACTGGAAAAATTTACTTTATGTGTATTAAAAGATGCGGCTGAATAGGAGGCATCAAAATAATTCTCCCGTTCCTTTCGTGTAATAATATTAATGGCAGCACCTAAAGCATCTGCACCCAAGTCAACAGGCAAAACACCTTTATATATTTCTATTCTTTCTATTTGCTCAACGGGATAGATATTGAGCATTTGTGTTTCGCCTAAATTATCCTGCGGTAAACCATCTATAAAAAATTTTACCTGTTTACCTGTATTGCCATTAATAAAAAACTCATTCTTTGAGCCAAAGCCACCATCCTGCTTCACTTTAATACCCGACACTTGTTTTAATAAATCCAATGCATTCACATTGGTATTGTAAAATGGCCGGGCATCAACAATAGAAACATTTACTGGTTGTTGCCGGAGTGTTTTGCTGTTTACAACTCCATTTACCAATACACCGCTTATTATCCGAATACTATCTTTTTTTAAAGTAGCTGGTTTTGATGTATTGGATTGGGCAGATAAATTAGATGCAAAAAAAAGGAGTAGTATGGTGATTGATAATTTCAAGTATAATTTTTTATATCGTTTCTAAATAAAGTTTCTGCAGTTCACTCGCAGTAATATCACTTGTATTCAGCGTGTGTACTAATTCGCCCTGCCGCATAATGCCAATCCTAGTCCCCACATTCACCGCATTAAAAATATCATGCGTAGCCATAAAAATAGTTTTGCCATCGGCGGCCAGTTCTTTACAAATTTTGGTAAACTCGGCGGTGGCTTTGGGGTCAAGGCCGCTGGTTGGTTCATCCATCAAAATCACATCCGCATTTTTTGCAAGGGCAATGGCAATACCTACCTTTTGCCGCATACCTTTACTGTAGGTAGATAATCTATTTTGATGTGCTTCCGTTTGTAAACCAGCTTTGGATAAAAAGCTTGTGAGCATTTCTCTACTGTATTTAAAACAAGCAAGACGACTAAAGAAATCTAAGTTTTCAATGCCATCTAAATTGCCGTAGAGCTGCACCACTTCTGGTATGTAGGCCA
>JBDUCK010000370.1:0-3257 GCA_040003485.1 Ferruginibacter sp.
GACAGATTTTGATTCTGTTTGTCGAGGTTCGAATCCTCGTGGGACAACAGTATATGTATGATAATCAATTAGTTAGATGGTATGATTGACACTGAGCTTGACAGTATATTCTAAAAATTAGGCTACTTACTATTCCCAAACTTTAAATAGCCGTTTACTTAGCAGATCAAAAATTGAAACTCAGGAATTGCCCAGGAGGAACTCTTTAAACTGGTCTAATGTAATGACATTGATGGAAGGAAAGGGTATCGATTTTAAAATGGCAAAATGTTTGTCGTCTGTAACTAAAAAATGAACGTTGCCTGCAAAAGCACAATCTGAAAATTTGTTGTCATCAGGATCGGCAGCAATAAGATTCAGATTAAAATGAACATCTACTTTTCTAACATCGGGAAGTAATGCAAAGGCGCCAACGATTAGTTCTGCGGTTTCACTCGAAAAAATTTCGCTTATCTTTTCATCATACTCAAGCAGAATATCGTTAGTAATGTAAATTTCGAAAGCATTTTCATAAAGTTTGTCCAGGATTATGGCATAGGCTGACCGGCGGGAGATGGATCGAAGCAACGCATTTGTATCAAGCACTATTTTAAGTGGAGGCATTATTCTTTATCCAGGATTTGCTGTAGTTTTTCATCGTTGTAACCTTTTTCATCCCATGCGGTATCCGCCTTATCCCGGGCCTTATCCAACAGAAAGAGAGCCATCATGTTTTTGAGTTCGGCCAGGTGTTGATCGGGTATATCAGTGCTAAAAAGTTTCAGTAATTCAGCCTGGATATTGCTTAGCGGAGGATGTATAGAATTAGGATTGTTCATATCCTACTTTTTTTGCGGAGTTTGCTTATTGAGGTTTCCAACTCATCAATTGTATAGCCTTTGTCTGTGCCATTTTCAAGAGATTGGTAGCGATCATCAAGTTCCGCAGTAAATGCTTTGTCCTTCCACCATTCTTTGGTCCGCTCAATTTCATCTTGGAGCAAATGATAAATCGCATTTAGCTTTTTTTCATCGGCCACACTGATAAAATCGTATAATTTATGTCGTATCGCAAAACTTGGATCACTCATAGATCAAATTTACAAAAAATATTGAAGGGGGATTATTAACGATATTTTGCCCTCATATGATATGCCGATCGTGATTGGGTTCGTAATCGCGAAAAATATCTCGGAGGAACCTTTTCCCATGTGTTGAAAGTTCGTCTTTTTCCAATTTTAATTTTTCTTTTAAAAATTGACATTCTTAAAAGAAAAATTGATCCAATAATGACCAGGGCTGAAATTATCCACTCTAAAATTTTCTGATTTTCTATCGCTAAATCAACTTCATCCTCATTCCAATATGTCTATTGCCTGGAACTCTTTTGTGAACAGAGCGATTATCAGCGTTTGTTCTAGTTTATTGTTGGCTGTGTAATGTTTAATGTTCCTTGCTTATGCTGAACGACCTGTTCGACTAGCTGTTTTGGCCGTAAATCTTTAATGACATTTGACATAAGATTTATAAGTTCCGATTTTTTCTGGCACACATATGTAGCCAGCGTATTTTTTATTTCATTTTTTAACTGAAGTCTTTTTTGAAAAGCTGCATGCATGTCATTAAATACTGTATCGGTTTCTAAGTTAACCAGGTCTCCATAGTGATTGTAACTAAGGGTGTTTCCGAATAAGCCATTAAACTTCCTGCTGTAAGCTAATGGGTACACCGGAACCTCGGTAGAATAGGCCGCAATACATGCATGCATTCGTGCGCCCGTAAAAAAGTCCATACCGCTTATAAATGATTTTGCTTCTATTGGATTTGTAAATATTGGCGCAACAATAGCTTTAGGATACAGTTCCTTTAATTGAATTAGGGCTTTCCAGTCGTCATCTGGTATTTCCTGGTTCTTACCTAATACATGGCCGATCAAATAAACTTCATTCTTCTCATCACTCAGAAAATAATTTAGTGTTTTTTGTGTCAGGCTGCGATAATCTGTTTTCAAATGAAATTGGTTATCGCCTGTGTATCCGCCATTCCACAACAGCCCCGAAATGTTGACGCCAATTTTTGTTTTCAATGTTTCCTTTAGACACTTCTTATAAGGCATGAAAAAAGCTACGTCGATAAGCTCGTACACTTTCTTGCCGGGAAGAAGCTTTTGTACATAATCGTAGCTCTGCTTATCTCTTGTTAAAACTAGGTGCATTTTTTTTATACTTGTTGTCCCATCTTTCTTTGCTTCTTTTGATGAGAAGGGCCCAATGGTTTGTGGCAACAAAACAGTTTTCTTTCTCAATAAACGAAGTATCCATTTGCTTCCATTAATTTTTCTAAATCTTTTAATACCGTATATGTCTGCAAAGCTGTCTCCATAACCTATATCAAAAATTAAGTCGAACATGGATAAGGTATAAATTTTATCCCACCCGAGTATAGCCAGTTTGGTGAAGCTTTTTAGTGAGCCATTATAATCCCAGGGAGAATTTTTAATTTCAATCGTATAATCCAATAAATTCAATGTATCATTTTTTGGCCCACTGCTGGCGAGTATGGTGTAAGTGAATTTTATATTTTTTGCTTTGCTAATATTTTCCAATAGATAAAGAGTTGAATACGACAAAGCGGAAACGCCAAGGTTTGAACTATAAGGATTGGCCCATATCAGGCCTATGTTTAAAGGCTTCATTACGTTAATAAAAAATAAGAGCAAAGCTTGCTTTTATCTTTCTATAGAACGTTAAGTGATCGTTATGCTATTGTGAACATTTGATTAGAAGATGTTAGATTGGTAACAATAACTTTACAAAAAATTAATGTGTAAAATTTGACTACTAAAATTTGATCCAATAACGAAACAATATTTACTTTACTACGGTAGCTTCAAGCTCCACTGTTAATGTTGCAAAAAGCCCTTTCACTTCAAGTAAAGTGGTTGCCTGCTTAATGCCGTGCTTGGTAATAAAAGCCTGGTAAACATCCCCGCATGTTGTGAAAAATTCCATAGTGTTAGTTGTAAAAACATTTAACCGTACAATGCCTTTGCATTCATAGCCGGATTCGCTGATAAGTTGTTCCAGGTTCTGTATGGTTTGAGTTAACTGTGAGCGCATGTCAGCGCTGCTGGGTACACCATTAGCGTCAATTGCCACCTGTCCGGAACAATACAAAGTGCCTTCGGGATTCTTAATTTCAACTGCCTGAACAGAGTTTGTTGATTTGCCCCATGCCCAGGGATCGAATGTTTGCTTTTTCATGTTTAATTTTTTTTAC
>JBDUCK010000371.1:0-3250 GCA_040003485.1 Ferruginibacter sp.
AAGGCCTTAGAAGAAAATTTAAACATAGATAAGATATATGCCGCCATTGTTACCAGCATAAAAGACTATTTTTTAAAGATGGGTTTTGCCAAAGCCATCATTGGAAGTAGTGGTGGTATTGATAGTGCAGTTACTATTGCATTGGCTTGCGATGCTTTACGAGCAGCAAATGTAAAAGCAATATTAATGCCCTCTCAATATTCTACCGGCCATTCCGTAAGTGATGCAGAAAAATTAAGTAAAACATTAGGTAACCCTTATGAGATTATCCCCATCAAAAATATTTATGAAGCTTTTTTAACCGAGTTAAAACCGCTGTTTCAAAATTTGCCATTTAGTGTTGCAGAAGAAAATATCCAAAGCAGAACAAGGGGAAACCTGCTGATGGCCATTGCCAATAAATTTGGATATATTTTGCTCAACACGTCTAACAAAAGTGAGTTGGCAACCGGCTACGGAACTTTGTACGGCGATATGGCGGGCGGACTGGGCGTTTTGGGAGATTGTTACAAACTGCAGGTATATGCATTGGCAAATTATATCAACCGCAACAAAGAAATAATTCCACAAAACATAATTACAAAAGCCCCCTCTGCAGAATTAAGACCCGGACAAAAAGATGCGGATTCTTTACCTGAGTATGACATCCTGGATAAAATTTTATTTCAATACATTGAGCGCAGAATGGGCCCTAAAGAAATTAAAGCACAGGGTTTTGATGCCGCTTTGGTTGACAGGATACTGAAAATGGTAAACATGAATGAATACAAACGCAACCAGTTTTGTCCCATCATCCGCATCTCTCCAAAGGCTTTTGGTGTAGGCAGAAGAGTACCTATTGTAGGGAAATATTTAAGTTAAACCCGGGCTGTTTTTTCAACTATAACCGCAGTGCCATAAGCAAGTACTTCAGTTACTCCCTGCATCACTTCATTGGCATCGTAACGCATATTGATAATGGCATTAGCGCCCCTTTCATTGGCATGTTGCAACATTAATCCGTAGGCTTCTTCCCTCGCTTTTTCACAGAGTTCAACATAAATAGACAACTTGCCACCAAATAAAGATTGTACCCCGCCGCCAAGATTACCAAGCAAACTCCTGCTTCTTACAGTAATGCCTCTCACTACGCCAAGATGTTGGGTAATCTGGTAGCCTTCAAGGTTATTTGCAGTCGTTATTAATTTTTCATCTGTCATAACTAAAAAATTTGTTTAAAGGTAGTGGCATTTTAACAGATTTTTTCTCCATTCATCAATACGGCAAAATTTTTGTAAGTGCATTGTTCGTATTTTCGCCCAAACCTAAACGGTTATAGAATTTTCAGGGTTATTGTATTTAATAGTTAGTGTAAAAAGAAGCTGTTAAATATTCAAAGCTGGTAATCTAAACAAACTCTTAATTTAAATACTTCCAGTTTTATTGATAATAGGAAGAAAATTTTTTTTATGCTACAAACAGCCGAAGACATCCGCTTGCTGAATGATAAAATAAACGATGCAGCAGGATTTGTAACTCGTATTAATGACGAACTAAGTAAAGTAATTGTCGGGCAGCATGGTATGATAGAACGCCTGCTGATAGGCCTGTTAAGCAATGGCCATATTTTGCTCGAAGGTGTGCCAGGCCTGGCAAAAACCCTTGCCATTAAATCGCTGGCACAATGTATAAAAGCAAATTTTAGCCGCATTCAGTTTACGCCGGATTTGCTGCCTGCTGATGTAGTGGGTACCATGATTTACAACCAGGGAAAGAATGAATTTTACGTTCGCAAAGGCCCTATATTTTCTAATTTTATTTTAGCGGATGAAATAAACAGGGCGCCTGCAAAAGTACAAAGTGCTTTGCTGGAAGCCATGCAGGAGCGACAGGTAACCATCGGAGATACAACCTATAAGTTAGACGAACCCTTTTTAGTACTTGCTACACAAAACCCTATTGAGCAGGAAGGAACTTACCCATTGCCCGAAGCGCAGGTTGACAGGTTTATGCTGAAAGTGGTAATTGATTATCCATCCAAGTCAGAAGAGCAGATGATCATTCGTCAAAATACAATGGGGCTTTCTTTTCAAACCATTAACCCCGTAGCTTCCACCAGTGAAATATTAACGGCAAAGGAGTTGGTGCGGCAGGTATATCTGGATGAAAAGGTAGAAAATTACATTCTTGATATTGTATTCGCAACCAGGTTTCCTGATAAATATAATTTGGCAAAACTGAAACCACTTATAAGTTTTGGTGGATCACCCAGGGCAAGCATTAACCTTGCACTTGCAGCAAAAGCATATGCTTTTTTAAATAAAAGAGGCTTTGTAATTCCGGAAGATGTGAGAAGTATTTGTAAAGATGTGTTACGGCACAGAATAGGATTAACCTACGAAGCTGAGGCTGAAAACATAAATGTAGAGCAAATCATCAGTGAAATTTTAAGAGTGGTAAATGTACCCTAATCGTGGAGTAGTTTTTTGACTATTATCACTAAATGCATTTTTATCTTTCGCATTTAGGGTAACTAAATTTTAAACCTTGTTTAAAAAGAAAAAAAATATAACAGATCAAACGTTTTCCACTTCTACACCATTGGAGGATATGGCGGAGACATCTGTACTCACCACGGAAGAGATACTGCGTAAAGTAAAGGAACTTGAAATAAAAAGTAAAAAAATTACCACACATTTATTTACTGGCGAATACCATTCTGCTTTTAAAGGAAAGGGAATGAGTTTTAGAGAAGTAAGAGAATATTATGCCGGTGATGATGTACGCTTTATAGACTGGAATGTGAGTGCCAGATTCAGCCACCCTTTTACAAAAGTTTTTGAAGAAGAAAGAGAACTGACCGTTTTTTTGCTGGTAGATGTAAGTGCCAGTAATATGTTTGGTACAGTAAAAAGCCGAAAGAAAGATCTGATAACTGAAATGGGAGCTGTACTGGCTTTTAGTGCCATCAACAACAATGATAAAGTAGGTGCTATCTTTTTCAGCGATAAAATTGAAAAATACATTGCCCCCAAAAAGGGACGAAAGCATGCCTTGTATATTGTAAGGGAATTGCTTACCGCCGAGCCTGTTGGTAAAACAACCAATATGGAAGAAGCCATTAAGTTTTTTAATAAAAACTGCAGCCAGAAAAGTATTGCTTTTTTAATGAGTGATTTTGTAGACGCAGTTTATGAGAACGACCTTAAAGTAATTGGCGGAAGGCACGATGTTATCTGGCTGCGTATTTATGATAAGATGGATATGCAAC
>JBDUCK010000372.1:0-3240 GCA_040003485.1 Ferruginibacter sp.
TTAAGACGCCTCCCTTTCACGGAGGAATCACGGGTTCGAGTCCCGTACGTGGTACAAAAAAAGCCTTTCAGCAATGAGAGGTTTTTTTATGCGATCGTGTTTTGTAAATGATGCAATGTCTTCGGAAATAGTTAATTATTGGGGAGCAACAATGTTAGAAATAGCTAATGAATATATTTTGCTGTGATGATTTTTTGTACCATAATAAAAAAAATCCGGGCTGCCTTTCGGCGACCCAGGTAATAATGAAATAGAGCAATTAAATTTATTGCTTCACAATTGCTTTATTTAATACCTCTCTATTGGCAGTGATTACCTTAATTAGGTAACCACCCTGTGCTAATTTTGAAATATTCATTACACTATTATTATAAGTTGTACGCTGGCTGCTCACCTGCTTGCCATTTACATCAAATATCCTGATCTCAGAAACACCTTCGTAACTGGTAAGATTAATGTTCAGGAGTTCTTTTTTGAGCGGCTTGATTATCTTCCGCCCTTGCAATTTTTTCTTTCTTCTTTTTAATTAATAAGTTGCGAGCTGGCTATTTATTTTTTCGTGATAAATCTTTATTATCTTTCTTTTATAAGCATTCATTTAAAAAAGTTAGTTGTCTGTTACAAGGCTTGTGTTAGCTATTCAGTAAAGAACTAATGTAAAAGAGTGCGACGCCAATGAAGATCAATCGCATTGTACTGTTGGGCTCAAAAAAAAATCATTTAAAACAAAACTCATATAGTATGAATCAATACATTTTAGCCCTGGACCAGGGCACTACCAGCAGCAGGGCCATTGTGTTTGATAAAAAAGGCTCTATCATTTCGGTGGCGCAAAAAGAATTTACCCAATACTTTCCGCAACCGGGATGGGTAGAGCATGATGCCAATGAAATATGGAGTACCCAATTGGGTGTAGCAGCAGAAGCCATTACCAAGGCGGGATTAACTGCAGAAAATATTGCAGCTATCGGTATTACCAATCAACGGGAAACAACGGTGGTGTGGGAACGCAGCACCGGCAAACCGATTTATAATGCAATAGTATGGCAAGATAGAAGGACGGCTACTTTTTGTGATGAATTAAAATCGCAAGGACTTGATAAAATGATTCAGCAAAAAACGGGGTTAATAGTAGACGCTTATTTTTCCGGCACAAAAGTAAAATGGATACTGGATAATGTGCCTGGTGCAAGAGAAAAAGCCAACAATGGAGAACTGGCTTTTGGTACCATTGATACCTGGCTGCTCTGGAACCTTACCAAAGGACAGATACATGCAACAGATGTAAGCAATGCCAGCCGCACCATGCTTTGTAATATTCATACCCTACAATGGGATGGTGAGCTGGAAAAAATATTAGATATTCCCGGCAATATGTTGCCGCAGATACGCAGCAGCAGCGAAGTGTATGGCAGCACACAAAATATTCTCACCGCTAAAAATATTCCTATTGCAGGCATTGCCGGCGACCAGCAGGCTGCCCTATTTGGCCAGATGTGTACCCAACCCGGCATGGTAAAAAACACTTATGGCACCGGTTGTTTTATGCTGATGAACACAGGAGAGCAACCTGTTTTTTCTAATAATAATTTATTAACGACAGTTGCCTGGAAAGTGAATGGCATTACCCATTATGCACTGGAAGGAAGCGTATTTATTGCAGGTGCGGTAGTACAATGGTTAAGAGATGGCTTAGGAATTATAAGAACTTCCGCAGAAGTAGAACAGCTTGCAGCAACCGTAGAGAATAATGGCGGCGTGTATGTAGTGCCTGCATTTACGGGCCTTGGTGCCCCATATTGGAACCAGGATGCAAGAGGAACGATGTTTGGATTAACCAGAGGCAGTACCGCTAGACATATAGCAAGGGCGGCATTGGAAAGTATTGCTTATCAAACCATGGATGTGTTGAAAGCAATGGAAGCAGACTCAGGCATTTCTATAAAAGAATTAAGAGTAGATGGTGGCGCCACCGCCAATAATCTGCTTATGCAGTTCCAGGCCAATATTTTAAATACTAAAGTACTGCGGCCAACCGTTACCGAAACTACGGCATTAGGTGCTGCATATTTAGCCGGGCTGGCAATTGGCTATTGGAAAGATGTTGAAGATATTCAGCTGCAATGGCAATTGAATAAACAATTTGAACCTGCAATGGGGGAAGCCGAAAGAATTGTGCTGACAAATGGCTGGAAGAAAGCCGTGGAAGCCACTATTGCCTGGACAAAATAATTTTATGAAGAGAGAGGAAATGCTGCAGCAATTAAAGGATAATTCCCATTGGGATATTATTATTATTGGCGGTGGCGCCACCGGGTTAGGTGCTGGGGTTGATGCTGCAACAAGAGGGTACAAAACATTGCTGGTAGAACAGGAAGATTTTGCAAAAGGTACCTCCAGCCGCTCTACCAAACTGGTGCATGGCGGCGTAAGATACCTGGCACAGGGAAATATTAAACTGGTTATGGATGCTTTGAAGGAAAGAGGATTGTTATTAAAAAATGCACCACATATCTGTTCAGATCTGGCTTTCGTTATACCTGCTTACAAATGGTGGGAAAAAATGTATTATGGCGCAGGGTTGAAAATTTATGATTTTATGGCCGGCAAATTAAGCCTGGGCGATACAAAAATAATATCTGCAAAAACAGCACAGCAGCTTTTACCCACTATTGAAACCAATAAATTAAAAGGCGGTATAATTTATAAAGATGGCCAGTTTGATGATGCAAGGCTCGCCATTAACCTGGCACAAACAGCCGCAGAAAATGGTGGTTGCATTTTAAACTATTGCAAAGTAACCAGCCTGATAAAACAAGATGACAAGCTCAGCGGTATAATTTTTATAGACAGCATCAATAATAAAAAATATAACGCCACTGCTGCTGTGGTAATAAATGCCACTGGTGTTTTTACAGATGCTGTTTTACAAATGGATGATGCTGCAAAGCCAAACCTTGTCTCACCATCACAGGGCATTCATATTGTGCTGGATAAAAAATTCTTTCCCGGTAATGATGCCTTAATGATTCCTAAAACAGCAGACGGAAGAGTTTTATTTGCCGTACCCTGGCATGGCAAAGTGGTAGTAGGCACCACAGATACACCCGTTGAAAAAATTTCGCTGGAGCCAAAAGCATTAGAAGAAGAAATTCAATTTATTCTTAAGCACATCAATCTTTACCTAAATGTTGCCATCACTAAAAAAGAGGTAAAAAGTATTTATGTGGGATTAAGGCC
>JBDUCK010000373.1:0-3225 GCA_040003485.1 Ferruginibacter sp.
ACAGAATCCGGCTTATGGCTGATAGATTTTTTATTTTTATGCCTGGGGTATAAACAGTAGGCAACACTTTGCAAAAATTTAAAAATATTATTTTGATCGGCCGCCCCAGGCTATTTTTGCACAGCACGTCATCGGTTATATAAATCCTTGACCACAGAAAATATTACTGGTGAAGCTTGACTTTAAATTTACCCTCGTCTATATGAGCAATTTCCCCATTTGCTTTGTAAACAGTTCCGTTAAAGGTGCCCGTGGCGATACCCGTAGCAGAAATATAACTCTGGATAGTTACTGTAAAGGGGGTGGCCGGACGGCTGATAAAAATATTATAAGTTGCATTATGATCATAGTAAAAAAAAGCTGTTTTTGTAATTGTTAAATTGAACATATCTGTTTCCAGGGTTACCGGCGCCGGGTAAGCAGTTATTACAAGCCCTGAATCTTCTGAGCATGCGGAGGGACCAAAGAAAGTGAAAGCACTTTTATCTGACGTAATGATACCGTCAGTGATCTCCCCGCATAAAAAAGAATTACCTGTTTTAAAACTCCATTTTCCTTCTTGCAGGGGAGCACCAACTTTACACAATGAACAAAGCGGGAATTCAGGTTTTGGTGGAACGACTGTATCCCTTGGGGCTGGTACAAAAGCTTCCCACTCATAACTATATTCTTTTGTACACCCGGAAGTATGCAGCAAGACTATTTGCAAAATTAAAAACAGTGGAAGAAGGTAATATTGCTTTGCCACTTTCATTCTACCAGCGTTTAAATTAAATAAATAAACCTTTGAAAATAAAGTTAGCTATTTACCATGAAGGATTAAAAATATTATTTAAACATAATCTTTGAGGCAACTACAAATACCTCGTTTCCATAATATTTTTATGATGATATACATGGCCAACTAAAATAAAACCGAGAGCATTTACGGTGGTGGGATTATTATTTGCCAGGCCGGAGTTACTTAGCATTTCACCCGTAAAATTTTCAAATAATATCTGGCTGGATTTTCTTACGACTTTTAATTCTTCGCAAAGACTTTTCCAGGTCCTGGCATTTGCATTGGAGTTGGCAGCGTAATCAGCTTCTTCAAAGCCTGGCACAGATTGACTTTCTTTTCTGGCAAAAGCGAGGGCACGGAAATTGAAAATTCTTTCTGTGTCGATAACATGTTGCAATAATTCTTTTAAGGTCCATTTGCCTTCTGCGTAAGCGTAGTTGGATCTTTCTTCGGAGACCGTATCAAAAAAACTATTAATTATTTCCTGCTGATTTTTGATGGCAGATATTACATCGTCTTCGGTTACGAAGTTTATATAATTCTGAAAGTATGGAGGGTAGGTTCCCTGGATTGGCTTTGGCATATAAAATATTTTTTACAAAAATAAGCCGTTCCGCAGTAAGACGGAACGGCTACGAAAATTATTGAATGCATTTTAATTCACGCTTCGGTAAAAGTTCACTAAAGTGATACTGTACAAGAGTGCGACGCCAATGACGCCCATAAAAGGACAATTGCCGGCATCAAAAAAATTAACCCACTTTAGTTTTTTTGATCGTTGCTTTTGGGAGCACGTCTTTTTTCTTTTCTGTTTTTATAGTGCCGGCATATTTAATGGCTTCATATGCATTGACAATACCACCTGTTGCTGAAATATCTGCCAGGTTAACTTTATCCTGGGTACCCGGCAGATTTACTTTTTCTGCAGGCATTTGCGAAGATTTCAGCAAAGCCATTTTCAATTGTTGCGGCGTAAGATCTGGATAATGCTCTAAAATTAGAGCAGCGATACCCACCACCACGGGGGACGCCATACTGGTTCCGCTGGCATTACCATAGGTTGCTGTGCCGGGGATGGTTGAATAAATATTTACACCCGGCGCAAACAGATCCACTTCTTTTTTACCGTAGTTACTGAACGATGCCGCAAGCCCGCCATTCTTCTCATCGCCACTGGCGCCTACAGTAATTACATTTGTTGCCCTGCCGCTGCCATCTGCAAATACCGGGTTAGGAAAATTACGGGCGGTATCAATATTTTTTGCATCATTACCTGCTGCGTGTACAATCAATACCCCTTTTTTCTGAGCGTACAGTATAGCGTCATCAACCCATTGCTTTTGTGGAGAATACCCTTTCCCCAGGCTGATGTTTATGATCCTTGCACCATTATCAACGGCATAGCGGATAGCATTTGCTACGTCTTTATCATGTTCGTCGCCGCCGGCTACTGTACGTATCATCATAATACTTACATTGTCAGCAATGCCTTGTATGCCTACCCCATTGTCCCGCCTGGCTGCAATGATACCAGAGCAATGGCTGCCATGAAAAGGGGTACCTGCCATGATATCGCCATTACCGTAAAACCGGTCGTAGATGTTATTTTCATCATCCCTTACAATGGCTTTGCGTTCATCTACAAATGGAGTGCTGAGTGCTTCGCCTTTGTGCACTTCGCCCTGCAATTCTTCTATCAGTTCTGCATTGCTTACATCATCTCCTTTATTTTCTTTGGTAACTTCTATAAGTAGCTCCCTGGTACCTCTGGCATAAAAATTACCAGGATGGTAATCGGCCAGGTCTTTTGCATTGTATTGCTCTTTGCCCAGCTCTTTTCTTATAATAGAATCGCCGATCTTCAGTTTGCTCAACATCATTTTAAGCATTTCGGTCTGCATCGGGTCTACGTTGGCTGCTACTTTTTCTTTGGTTTCAAGGTAGAGTTCATATTCCCTTTTATCTGCCGCAGAAAGTTTTGATTCATCAACCTCCTTGCCATCCCACTTTGGCTTTAAAGCATAATAAGTTCTTACCCCTTCATCACCTTCATCTGTTACATTACGGCCATCTTTATTACCTAAAAAGTTCCAGCCATGTACATCATCTACATAACCGTTGTGATCATCATCAATTCCATTGCCCGGAATCTCTTTTGAATTGGTCCACAGGATGGGTTTAAGGTCTTCATGCAAAGTGTCTATGCCGCTGTCCACGACTGCCACAATCACTTTATTGCTTTTTAGCTTTTTAGTTTTTATCAATTCATATGCTTTATCAAGGCTGATTCCATTGTATCCCGAAGTTTTCAGATCAAGCTGGAACCAATCGTGCGGCACTTCAAGAGACGCCGTTTTTTTTGAATTTGTCTGAGCAAATCCAGTATTTATTAAAAAGATTGCCGCCAATAAAGTTTTCAAAATCTTTATCATAGTGTTTTAATA
>JBDUCK010000088.1:0-10859 GCA_040003485.1 Ferruginibacter sp.
TCCTGGGGCAAAGCTTTGGAAAATATTTTAATGAGTTCAGTAGATTTTCCCTGGAAAAAAAACTGGTTGATCATTGTATTTGGATTATCAGTATTATAATTATTCAGCAGGTTTAAAACATTCACTAATTCTGTCCGGGCAGCGTTCTCATCCTGAAACATTTTATCCAGCACCAGTCGGTAATAGCGATAGTAAATATCCTGTATAACTGCATACCTGCTGTTAAGCATGTTTTCTACCAGCCAATAACGGTTACGGATTCCGTCAAATGCTTTCCACCCACTAATGCCACGGCCATCCGGTGCATTATTTACAATATTCTGAGCCTTCAGAAAATAAGCGTCTCCCCCCCGTGGAGAAAAAGAAAGATAATCAAATGCAAGAATAATATTAGCATAGTAAGCAAAAACTGCAGTAAGGTTTGAGATTAACGCATCGGAACCACTCACCCTATTTTCATTAAATTCCAGTTGCTGAAATTCGATATATTTAAATGTTACATTATCATCCTTAAAGTTAATGATAGGTGATAAATAAGAACTATTAAACACCGGGCGTGCAGCCTGTATAGTTAGTGATGCATTATAAACATTTGTTTCTGTGCCAGGTTCTACATTTAATAAAAAATTACATTCAATTTTTTCATTTGCCCCAAAAACATCTGAAGACCACTTTCTTGTATTTAAAAAAGTATTTAATACTTTTTGTAATGTTAGAAATGTATTTTTATTCACACTGGTACCTACCCGGTCTGCTATCACAGTAACCCTCGCATTCAGTTCCTGTGCACCTACATAAAAAGAGGCACAAAATAATATGACGAAAATAAAAATAATTTTACGCATGAGTTATACTGATAATGGTGTTTATGATATCTGCCGCAACCTCTCTTTTTGATTTAGTATTAAAATAATATTCACCACCCTTCCTATCAAAAATAGTGATTTTGTTTGTGTTGTGCCCAAATCCTGCACCTGCATCATTTAAAGAATTTAATACTATCATGTCTGCATTTTTTGACTGTAGTTTTTTTAGCGCATTTTCTTTTTCATTATTTGTTTCTAATGCAAACCCAACAATAAACTGTTTGCCAGATTTCATTTCTCCCAATTTTTTTAAAATATCATTGGTCTTTTTTAGTTCTATTGTCAGCAAGTCGCTATCCTTTTTAATTTTTTCTGTTCCAGGTTCTGTGGGGGTATAATCAGCAACGGCTGCGTTCATTACAGCAATGTCTGTTTCAGAGAACAATGAGGTACAGGCTTCATACATTTCTGCGGCAGATCTTACTTTAATTATTTGTATGCCCTGGGGTAAATTTTCGATGCCGGGCCCTATCACCAGTGATACCTGTGCACCCCTGTTTTTAAATTCTTCTGCTATTGCAATGCCCATTTTTCCGGAAGAATTATTTCCGATAAACCGGACAGGGTCAATCGCTTCATATGTGGGACCAGCAGTTATCAGCACTTTTTTACCGGCTAATTGTTTTGATTGTTTAAAAAAATTATCCAGCCAGCCAATAATCTCTTCGGGCTCTGCCATTCTCCCATCACCGGATAAGCCACTGGCCAGTTCCCCATTATTTACCGGTATTACTTTATTATTAACAGATGCCAATTTTAAAACATTAGACTTTGTGGTTTCATGATGCCACATATCTTCGTCCATGGCAGGAGCCACTACTACGGGGCAGGTAGCTGAAAGATAAACCGCCAAAAGTAAATTATCACAACCGCCATTGGCCATTTTTGATAATGTATTACAACTTAGCGGTGCTATCAGCATAATATCTGCCCACCTGCCCAGCATTACATGGTTAGCCCAGGAAATGTTATCAGATAATTGAGATAATACTTCGTTTTTAGATAAAGTGCTTAACGTAAGCGGCGCAATAAAATTACAAGCGGAGGGAGTCATAATAACTTTTACTTCTGCACCGGCTTTAATTAACAACCTTACAATTAAAGCTGCTTTATATGCGGCTATACTTCCAGTAACACCTAAAATAATTTTTTTTCCTTTGAACATAAAACAAAAACGACGGTTAGATACCGTCGTTAAAATTATAACTTCTTATTGAAAAGAATATTTAAAATAAAGTTAGCTAAATAGATCTTCATCATTTCTGCGGAAGTAAACTTTATCTTCCAAAAACTCTGTGGTAGCTAGTAATGCAGGATTTGGCATTCTCTCGTATGCCCTGGAGATTTCTATCTGCTCTTTATTTTCATGTATTTCTTCCAGGCTATCTGTATGGCTTGCAAATTCTTCCAGCTTATTGTGAAGTTCTTCTTTTATTGTAATGTTTATCTGGTTTGCACGCTTTGCAATAATGGCAATAGACTCGTATACATTACCTGTTTTATCTTTTAAATCAGTTAATTTTTTTGGTTCTACACTACTGCTTGTGTTACTGCTTAGCTGACGACGTAGTTTGCTCATTTTGTATATCTTTTATATGATTTTTACTTAAATTACTATAATCTTCTGCCTCTTTTAAAAGTTTGCTCTCAGGAAATCTATCTACAAAATCTTCATATTCCGAAGTCACTTTTTCGTATCGTTCTATCTGCTTTGTTTCGTAACTAAGCTTTGCAAAGCGATAATAAGATTTTACCACCATCAATTTATATTCTTCACCTTTCATTGATTCAGGATACGCATTCATCAAGTTGGCAAATGCCAAAGCTGATGCCCTAAATTGGCCAAGATTATAATATAACTGTGCCGATCGGAAATCTTTTTGCTCCAGCTTAGCCCTACTCTTATCAATTATTTCGGTTGCATCTTTTATTCTGGAAGAACCTGGATGAGTGTTAATAAAACTCTGCATCATATTCATTGCCTTTAATGTATTAACCTGCTCCAGCTCAAGCTTTGGGCTCTCTTTGTAAAAGCAATAAGATCTCATGTAATCTACTTCTTCTGCCCGGGCACTGTTGGGAAATGTTTCCAGGTAACCTTTAAAAAGATTTTCGGCATCCTTATATTGCCCATCATAATAAAAACAATAAGCGTATTTGTAGTATAAATCTTCAAATTTCTGGCTCCCTTTATAAGCAGCAAATAGTTGTTCATACAATTGCTGTGCATACTTATATTTCTTATTAGCATAGTATTCATCTGCCTTGGTAAGCTTATAATCGGTGTCTTTACTTTTTTCAACTTTGCTGAACTTGTTACAAGAAGTAAAAGCAAAAGCTAGTATAATGATAGCAATAAAATTTCTCAGTAATTTCATAAAGAAGTGCAAAACTAATAGATTATGTTCAAAAGTGAACCATATTTAATTATTCTCCAAAACTAAATCGTTAAGGATAGTATAAAGGATATAAAAAACCCTCCCAATTTGGGAGGGTTCATCATTGAGCAAAAAGTGGAATTAAAAAACTTATTTTAGTTAGACTTAATATCTACTGTATTTTTATCGCCACCACCAACTTCACAGTTAGTGCTTATTCTGTCTGCACTAATTCCTTCTTTTTCTACAAGATACATTTTAATGGCATCCGCTCTTTTCTGACATACTGCCTGAGAAGCTTTAGAAGCTTCAGGATAACCATTAATATTAATAGTACATGTAGGACTAGCTTTCATTTTAGCGGCAGTAGTTGAAAGTAATGCTTTTACATCGTTACTTAAACTGATTGAATTCCCTTTAAAAGATAGACTTGGGTAATCAGATGGGCAAATTTTAGCCGAATCTACCATCCTGTTTTTGCAACATTCCGGATCTGGGCATTTACCTACACCATCCGCATCAACTGGTTGACATTCTGTTGGAGTGATCAATTGTTTATCCTTACAATCCGGAACGCCATCTCCATCAGTATCTTTAGTTACTCCATGAGTATCTACAGGGCATCCTGCCGGTGTATTTGGTTCACGATCTAATTGGTCAACTACACCATCACCATCAGCATCGTCAAATACTGGTTTTGGCAATTTCATGTGCTTAGGATTATTAAGTTCACTATAAGCATAATCGAGCGGGTTAAGCCACCAAAGTGGTTCTACAGATTTAGCTCCGATATTGAAATTTAACCCAAGAGACAAATAATTATATGAATCCCAGTTAGAAGTCAAAGCTGCATCTCCTGAAGGATGCTCTTGCCACTGCTGACCATCAAGTAAATCACTTTTAACAAATGTGTGACGATCTTCTAAAGCTATATTAACTCTTTTACCTAGTTTAAATGCAACTCCAGCTAATACCGTAGGTGAGAAAAGAAGCGTATTATCACCTAATTTAGCACGTGCTGGGCCTTCATTTTGCGCTTTTGTTTCATAAGTATCGTCCATACCATCCTTAAGCTTTTTCAAAATATCTTTCCTGTTTTTATATTCTACAGGAGAACTACCGATAGATTGGTACAACGCTGTGTAAGTTGCGCCATTAGCACCTAATGCATTAATATTTGTGTGGTAAGCGGTAGCACCAACACCTCCTCCCATATATATTACAAAACCAGTTTTTTGCTTGTGAAAGCGGATGTTGTTCAGGGTGAAAATACCCTGTAAACTTAAATCCTGTGTTTTGTTTTCGTAATTATAAAAAACATATTCCGCAGGTTTACCTGGTATTGTTGTAGTTGAAGTTCCACCCCTTCTATCCAGCGCACTATATTTGTCTGCCAAAGCTGTGTTAGCTTGAAAATTTTCAGAAGCTTTATAGTTAAGACCTTTGGCAGTACCGTAAAGGTATTGTATCCTTAAAGAGAAAACATATCCAAATGCTTTTCTGATATGAGCAGCAAAACCTAGTGTAGGAAATTTAGAAGATACATCTCCCTTTACATTGAAAGCTCCAGCTGAAACACCTACTTCCAGCATGTTACGTGGTTTTGCGGGAAAATCATAGGAATTATTCCAGAATTCGTTTTGCTGGGGCATCCTTTTCGACGAAATTACTGTCGAATCGTAGATATCATATCCACCTCCAGTTTGAGCGAATGTTGCTGTTGCCAACAACATAAACGCTATTAATAAAAAATTGTACTTTTTGCTTGCCATAACTTAATGATTGATAGATTTCTAAATATACGAGTTGATTAATTGCAAATTTACAGGTTGAGGCTTGATTTACAAACTTTTTTTAGCATTAATTTATAATTACCTTCTGCTTTGGTAGTTCTTTTTTTTGTATAACAAGAGTTATACCAATTAATATCCGCTGCACTTCAAAAAGAAATACCCTTCATCTCATCATTCATTTTGTAAAAAAAATATTTCTTTATAAAACATCTAGTACACTAAATTGCTCTTTTTTATAATGAAGTTTGTAAACGATATTATTGGTAAAGAATTAAAAACTTTTGAGACTAAGTTTTCTGAAGCTGTAAAAAGCCAGACTCCTTTACTTGACAGTATAATGAAATATATTATTAAGCGTAAGGGAAAACAATTAAGGCCGATGTTTGTATTTCTGAGCGCCAGGTTACATGGAGAAGTAAATGAAAGTACTTACAGAGCCGCCGCTTTGGTTGAAATGTTGCATACAGCTACTCTTGTACATGATGACGTGGTTGATGAATCTTTTGAAAGAAGAGGTTTTTTTTCCATAAACGCCGTTTGGAAAAATAAGATTGCCGTACTTGTAGGCGATTATTTATTATCCAAAGGGTTATTACTCTCTACAACTAATGAAGATTTTGAACATTTGCATATTTTGTCTGAAGCAGTAAGACAAATGAGTGAAGGTGAATTGCTACAAATTGAAAAATCAAGAAAGCTAAATCTTGATGAAAATGTATATTTCGAAATCATAAAAAACAAAACTGCTTCGCTGCTTTCTTCTGCGTGTGGTGTTGGCGCTTACAGTGCTACACAAAATAAAGACATTACTCAACAGATGAAAATGTTTGGAGAAAAAGTAGGTATCGCTTTTCAGATAAAAGACGATCTTTTCGACTATGGAACAGAAGACATCGGCAAACCAACTGGCAATGATATACAGGAAAAAAAGTTAACTCTTCCTCTTATTTATACTCTAAATAATATAGATAAAAAAACCGCCAAAGAAATTATCTACATTATAAAAAACGAAAATAAAAACAAGCAAAAAGTGCAGCATGTTGTAGATATTGTGACAAAAAACGGCGGGATTAAATATGCTCAGCAATGTATGGTGCAATACAGAGACGATGCCTTGAAAATTCTTTATACATTCCCTAATTCTCCGGTAAGGGCGGCGCTGGAAGAATTGGTTCGTTTTACAACAGATCGAAAATATTAATATTGAAAAAAAGATGGAACATATTGCCACTTCAAAATACAGAGGCAGCTACATTAAAACAAGTGCTAAAAATTGACAGCAGCATCTGTAACATACTTGCACAACGTGGCATAACTACATATGAAGAAGCAAAAGATTATTTTCGCCCGCAGTTAGAAATGCTGCACAGCCCCTGGTTGATGAAGGATATGGATAAGGCTGTAACCCGTATTTCTACAGCATTTGAACAGAAAGAAAAGATTTTAATCTTCGGGGACTATGATGTTGATGGTACCACTGCAGTTGCATGCATGTTTAGTTTTATAAGCTCGTTACACCAGGTTGACCTTGTTGATTTTTATATTCCTCATCGCTACCGGGAGGGTTATGGCGTGAGCAAAATGGGAATTGAATTTGCTGCTCGAAATCATTTTTCATTAATTATTTGTCTTGACTGTGGAATAAAATCCACAGAATTGATTGGTTATGCTTCTTCTTTAAATATCGATTTCATTATTTGTGATCATCACCTCCCGGACAAAACACTTCCGAAGGCTGCTGCTATTTTAAATCCCAAACAAAAAGACTGTCTTTATCCTTATAAAGAATTGTGTGGTTGTGGGGTGGGGTTTAAATTAATGACGGCTCTTACAGAACGCTTCTCATTACCTCCCGAAAATTTATATGGCTATCTTGATTTAGTTGCCACAGCCATTGCGGCTGATATTGTACCTATGACAGGAGAAAACAGGGTGCTGGCATATTATGGGATGCAAAAAATTAACGCTGATCCCCTGCCCGGTATTAAAGCCTTGATAGAATTAGGCGGCATTAAAAAAGCCCTTACCATAACAAATGTTGTATTTGTAATTGCACCAAGGGTAAATGCTGCCGGCCGAATGGACGACGCAAAAAAAGCGGTGCAACTATTTATAGAAAAGGATTATGATAAAGCAATGCACTATGCAGAAATGCTTCACTCAGATAACAGCGACAGGAAAGAAGCAGACAGCAGCATAACAGAAGAAGCCCTGGAAATAATTTTGTCAGATGAAAACGCAGGCAGCAAAAAATCTTCAGTGGTATATAAAGAGCATTGGCACAAGGGCGTAGTAGGCATTGTTGCCTCCCGGCTTATTGAACATTATTACCGCCCAACGGTAGTGCTTACCCGAAGTGGCGATATGGTTACGGGCAGTGCAAGAAGTGTGACAGGATTTAATTTATATGAAGCTATTTATGAGTGCCGGGAATATTTAACTGCTTACGGAGGCCACTTTGCAGCTGCCGGTCTTTCCATGTTACCCCACAATGTAGCCCCCTTCCGTAACAAGTTTGAAGAAGTTGTGTCCGCAACAATTGATGAACATTTACTGGTTCCTGAAATAGTGATAGATGCTGAAATTACTTTTCCGGAAATCAAAGAAAGCCTGTATAATATCATTTGCCAGATGGAACCTTTTGGACCTGAAAATATGCGCCCGGTCTTTATTGCAAAAAATGTGATGGACACCGGCTACTCAAAAATTCTGAAAGAACTTCACGTAAGGTTTGTTATAAAACAAAAGGAAATTATTTTAAATGGGATTGGTTTCAATATGGCCGAAAAATTTTATTTACTACAAATGGAAAAACCTGTCGATATTATTTTTACCATCGATGAAAATGAATGGAACGGCAACAAAACCCTGCAATTAAAAGTAATTGATCTCAGGTTAAGTGAATAGTTTTTTGCCCAGGCAGAATTACTTTTTTCAGCTTCGGTGGCGACGCACTCTTTTACATAATATCTATACCCGACAAAAAATGCAATCCTTAAAATATATACAATACTTTTTTTACCTGGCGTATAACTGGAACGTTCGTATTGCTCTGCACATTATTAAAAACGAAATAAAAGGTGAAAAAAAGTATGGCATTAATACTACCGGGGCCGATGAGCTAAAAAAACTTTCTCAAAAAGGTATTGATATTTCCCACGCAACTATTTATATGCCGGCAAGCTACGATTTGCTGGAAGAAATTTTTAAGCATGTAGAGATAAAATCTTTCAAACACTTTGTGGACATAGGCTGTGGTAAAGGCAGGGCAATGTGTGTAGCAGCAGCCAATGGTGTAGATAAAATAACAGGTATAGATTTTTCAAAAGAATTATGTGATGCTGCGGCAATTAATCTTGCAAAGATAAAACAGCATTTCCCTGGTGCACAATACAAAATCACTAACAACGATGCGTTTTATTTTGAAATCCCAAATGATGCGGATTGCATTTTTATGTTTAATCCTTTTGATGAAATAATAATGAGTGGGGTTATAAATAATATAGAAGAAAGTATGGAGCAAAACCCAAGAGAAGTAACGATCATTTATTTAAATCCATTGCAAAAACATTTATTCATTAGCAATGGCTACAAAGAAATTTTTCATACTAAAAACCTTCACTACCTGGAAGGAGCTATTTTTCATAAAAAAGCCCCGGTAAAAAACCGAGGCTTTTAAAACTAATTATTACCAATTCATTATTTCTCCATCAACTCTACACTTCTGTTTATAAAATCCGTAAGATTTTTTCCGGTTAATAATCCCTGGGATAACAACGCAAGGCCAGCCAGGTTCTTCACCTGTTTTTCCTGTGTTGAAGTTTCCACTTCCGCAAGAATATTTTTATAAACAGGATGATTCCCATTTACTGTTAACGTAACCTCATCAGGCATTTGCGCATAAAACGCAGCCATACCGCCCCCCACCGCAGCCATATCTTTCATACGGCGCATTTGTTCAGGCCGGGTAGCCGTAACCGGTGGTGCATCGTTACTAAGCCCCTTTACCTCTACATTAATATGCAAGCCTTCCTGTGGCTGTTCAAACAATTTTTTTATTTTTTCTGAATCTTCATGGCTTAAAATACTATCAGCGGCTTCAGCTTTATCCACCAGGTTATCAGCAATATCAGCATCTACTCTTGTAAATAATGTGTCGCTCCATTTCATTTCTACTGTATTGATAAACGCAGCATCTACAAGTGTTTCAGCCTTTACAACAATATATCCTTTTGCAGTTGCCTGCTGTATGTATGCATCCTGCTGCACGGGGTTAGTGGTATAAAGGATAACCTGTTTGCCCTCTTTATTTTTTTGTAAACTTGTTGTGGCTGTTTTATATTCCTCCAGCGTATAAAATTTACCGCTGGTATCCTGCATAATAAAAAACTGGTTGGCTTTTTCTAAAAATTTATCATCGGTCATCATACCATACTTCACAAATAATCCAAGGCTTTCCCATTTTTCTTCAAAAGCAGTCCTGTCATTCCTGAATATTTCTTCTAATTTATCCGCAACTTTTTTGGTGATGTGCGCATTTATCTTTCTCACGTTAGGATCGCCCTGCAAATAACTACGGCTCACATTTAACGGGATATCCGGGCTATCCAGCACACCCTGCAACAACATTAAAAATTCCGGAACTATATCTTTTACCTCGTCTGTTACAAAAACCTGGTTGCTGTACAATTGTATTTTATCTTTCTGAATTTCGTAGCTCTGTTTTATTTTAGGGAAATACAAAATACCTGTCAGATTAAATGGATAGTCCACATTTAAATGTATCCAGAATAAGGGGGTTTCATTGTAAGGATATAATTCTTTATAAAAATTTTCGTAATCTTCTTTAGTTAATTCAGATGGCTTTTTTGTCCAGGCCGGGTGAGTGTTATTTAAAGGCTTTATTTCTTTTGCCTCCTCCTTTGTTTCTTCTCCTTCTTTTACTTCTGCCGCAGTTTCATTTAAATCTTTAAAATAAATTGGAACGGGAAGAAACTTACAGAATTTCTCCAATACAGCTTTTATTTTATATGCATCTAAAAACTCTTTGCTTTCATCATTTATATGAAGAACAATATCTGTGCCCCGGTGTTCTTTTTCAAAAGCTTCCAGGGTAAATTCCGGGCTTCCATCACACTCCCATCTTACCGCCTGTACTCCTTCTTTATAACTTTTTGTAATTACTTCTACTTTTTCACTCACCATAAATGAAGAATAAAAACCAAGTCCAAAATGGCCGATAATATTATTTTCATTTTGTCCCTTATATTTCTCCAGAAATTCTTCTGCTCCGCTAAAGGCCACCTGGTTCAGGTATTTATCTACTTCTTCTTCTGTCATCCCTACACCTCTGTCGCTGATTGTAATGGTTTTTTTTATGGCATCTAAAACAACATCAATCCTCATTTCTCCCAAATCACCTTTTGCTTCTCCAATAGAAGAAAGTGTTTTAATTTTTTGAGTGGCATCCACTGCGTTGCTGACAAGTTCCCTGATAAAAATGTCATGCTCACTATATAAAAATTTCTTAATGATCGGAAAAATATTTTCCGTTTGTACCCTGATGTTTCCTTTTTGCATATAAATAATATTTTTATTTCTGTTTGCTTCTACTGGCAAAATCAATACCATCTGTTAAGAACGGCAAAACTGTCAGGTAATATTATTTAATGGTTAATGTGGAGAATTAATAATTTGTAGAAGGGCTCGGATATTCTTTTTACCTACTTTCGCCGCTTAACTTATAAAAGACACAAAAGTATGAAGAAGATTTATCTTTCTCTAGTTACACTCCTGTTTGCAATTTCCCTAAATGCACAGGT
>JBDUCK010000089.1:0-10857 GCA_040003485.1 Ferruginibacter sp.
AAGGCAAAGATGAATTTGGTGGCGCCGATATAAACGATGTACTTAATTTACTGCCAGCAGTTGCACAAATACCAAATGCAGATACATCAAAAATAGGCATACATGGGTGGAGCCGTGGTGGTATGATGACTTATTTGGTAATGAAAAAAACCAATCGTTTTAAAGCCGCTGTGGTCGGTGCTGGTGCTGCAGATTTATACAGTGCGATAAAACTACGAGAAGGTTTTGAAGTGGCTGTATCTGCACAATGCATTCCTGATTATTACAAAAATAAGGATGCTGAACTGCAAAAACGTAGTGCAGTTTATTGGGCAGATAGTTTATGTAAAACAACGCCACTGCTATTGATGCAGGGGAGTGCCGACTGGCGGGTAAGCCCAGAAGAAAATTTAGAATTGGTAAGTAAATTATACAAAGCCAAGCAACCACTCAAATTTATTTTGTATGCAGGTGGTGACCATGGGCTAAGAGAATATACAACTGAAACAGATGCCGAAATGAAAAAATGGTTTGATGATTATGTAAGAGATGGTAAGGCATTGCCCAACATGGAAAAACATGGAACTTTTAAACATAAAGTATTATTTAAATGATTGCAAAGATAAATTTGGATAAGGTTGGCATTGGTGCTTCTTTGTTATGCGCAATTCATTGTGCAGTACTACCAGTATTATTTACAACACTTCCACTAATGGGTGTAGAGCTTTTAGAAAATGAACACGTAGAATTTGGGTTTATTTTAACCTCACTTGTAATAGGTTGTTTTGCTTTATACAACGGCTATAAAAAGCATCATCACAAAGCACTGCCATTGTTTGTTTTTGTTGGAGGCATAGCACTGCTGTTAACAGCCAATTTTTTATTAGTGGATAAGGCAGAAACAATTGTAAAAATGGTGGGTGCTATCGCAATAATAATTGCACATATACTTAACTGGTACAATTGCAAACATTGTAAAATTTGTAAATGATATTACGATGACGAAAATTAGAATTAATATAGCTATAGTACTAATAAATGTAACACTCTTTACACAAGCACAAAATGCTATTGTCCAAAAAGATTCCTTTTATTCCCCATCCGTTCAACTACAATTAAAATACACCGTAATTCTTCCGGCATCTTACAACAAAAATAATTTGGTAAAATATCCTGTTGTTTACATGTTGCATGGGCATACAGGCAACTACACTTCCTGGATTACTTATGCAAACCTCCCGGTTAACCTGGCTACGCAATACAACTGCATCATCATATTACCCGATGCTGGCAACAGCTGGTATGTAAACTGGACGGGGCAAACTGATATCAAACAACATCGCTGGGAAGATATGCTGGTGAGGGATTTAATACCGGATGCGGATAAAAAATACAGAATACTTGCCAATAAAAAAAGCAGAGCTATTGGGGGTTTAAGCATTGGTGGTTATGGAGCATTGGCAGTTGGTTTAAAAAATTCAAATTTATTCGGTTTTGTATTCAGCACTTCAGGCGCCATAAACTTTTGTAAGAATATTAAGAGCGAAATGGCAAGAGATACCTTGGATTGGAACAGTCCGCAGTTATGGAGTGATGGCGCTGGGATAATTGATGTTAAAAACTTCAGCACACAAAAACAAAGGACACCGAAGGGCTTGGTTTTTAAAACCGCAGTCGATGCAGATGTGTACGACCCTTATTCGCTCTTGGCAAAAACAGATACTGTATCACTTCCTTTTATTCATATTGATTGCGGCAACAGGGATGATTTTATAAAAGATGCTTTTGAGTTTATTCAACTGGTAAAAGCCAAAACAAACAATTACAGTTTTATCATTTTTCCTGGTAGGCATGAAGTTCCTTACTGGGAGCAATCTATCATTCATACATTTTTAGTAATGAAGCAAGCAGACTTTTTAAAATAAAGAATTTAATAATGAAAAAAATAGTTTCTGCAATACTAACCGTTACTGCCTGTGCCTGTTCCTATGCACAAGATGTTTCCGTATTTCCGCCACCAGCCATACAGCAATCTCTTTATGCAAAAAAAACCTCTGCAAATATATTTTTGGATGGAAAGTTAAACGAAGCCGATTGGCTAACAGCAGAGCCCATTACTAATTTTAGACAAGTAGAACCTTTTCAGGGTGAACAATCAAAATATCCTACGATTGTAAAAGTTTTATTCGATCATAAATATTTATATATTGGCGCTTTTTGTAAAGATACGGCTGGCAAAAAGGGAATCCGGGTGCAGGATTTTAGGAGAGACTTTGATTATTTCTCTAATGACTTATTTGGTGTGGCTTTAGACCCTTTTAATGGCAAACGAAATGCCACTGCTTTTCAAACTAATCCTTACGGTGCGCTAAGAGATTTGCAAGTGTTTGATGACAATATTTTTGACAGGGAATGGGATGCACTTTGGAGTGCAAGAAGTAACATTACGGATAGTGGCTGGAGTTGCGAAATGGCTATTCCCTGGAAAACACTGCGCTACCCAAAGCAAAAAAATGACAGTACAATTTGGGGAATTAACTTTGTAAAAATTGCCCGTAAAGAAAATGAAGCTTCCGCCTTTCCTGGCTTTCCCAGAAGTTTTGATAGTTATAGAATGGGCTATGCGGCATTGCTAAAAGGCATTCAGCCACCACCGCCATCTACTAACATACAGGTAAATCCGTATTGGGTAAATCAATTAGATACAAAGAAAGAAACAGGACTAAAAAAAGTAAACGATTATAATACAAAGCTCGGAGGGGAAATTAAATGGGCACCAACCGCACACAGTACAGTAGATCTTACCTTTAATACTGATTTTGCCCAGGCCGATGCAGACAGGCAGGTAAATAATCTTACTCGTTTTTCCGTTTTCTTTCCCGAGCGGCGGCAATTCTTTTTAGAAAACGCCGGGCTCTTTGATGCTGGTAATCAATTTACTTTTAAGCCTTTTTTCAGCCGCACCATTGGCTTGGATGCTGATGGTAATCCAATACCGATAGATGCCGGCCTGCGATTTACTGACAAGAATGAAAAATATAGTATTGGCGCACTTTATGTACACCAAAGAGCAACGGAAAATATTCAAGCGGCTAATATTAGCGTGGCGAGATTTATAAAAAATTACGGAAAGCAAAATAATATTGGGATATTAATTACAAATAGAATTGATGAAGCAGTTGACAGCCTAAAAACTAACGTAAATTCTACAGCCACCATTACGGGCTTTAACCGACTAAGCGATAAACTCAGTTTTGGCTATACCATAAGCGAAAGCAAAACTTCGGGTAATTATAAGGATGATGGTGCGGCTACATTTACAAGCTTAAATTATAACTCAAATAATTTTACACTGCTTTGGAATACCGGCTATATTTCTAAAAAATTTAATGCGCAGGCAGGTTTCATTTCCCGTACAAATTTTATAAAAAACTTCATTGATTGCTATGTAACTAGAAGAAAGCAAAAATGGTTTCCGAAATTTATCCGCAGTTGGGAGCCAGGTTTTGGTATAGACGTTTATCAAAATCCCAATGATTTAAGACTGCAGGAAGCTTACGTAGGAGTATATCCCATATTTTTTCTTTTTAATAACGGGGCAAAGTTTGTTACCACCATCCAACTTAATTGGCAAAACTTACCAGTAAATTTTAACCCGATTGGTGTAGAAATAGGTGCTGGTAAATATCAGTACAATGCAATAAATGCTAATTATACCAGTAACCAAAGCGCTAAATTCTCTTGGGCCGCAGACGTTACGAGAGGCGGCTATTACAATGGAAAAATTGCTACACTATCTGGCAATATTCGTTATGCGCCCTCGCCAAAATTGGCCCTACGGGTTGATTATGAAAGAAACAATTTAAAACATGTGGGTGTCAATAAAGAAAATTTAATTACACAATTGGTAACACCAAATATCCGCATGGCATTAAACCCAAGATTACAAATGAATGTGTTTTATCAATACAACACAGCCACAGAACGCAGCCGATGGAACGCCAGGTTTAGTTGGGAATACCGGCCGTTATCTTTTATCTACCTTGTGTTTAACCAAAATAAAACTAGTGGTTTCAAACAAGACCAGAGTATTGCGAAGATTAGTTATTTGAAACAGTTTTAACGATACAACAGAAACATAATGAATTTCTGATAAGGATAATAATGATTCCTGAATTTTTAAATTTATCATCTGTAAATATTTAAATTATGCACACACGATTTTTGTTTTTATACATGGCATTCATTTTCTCAGTAAGCTTCCTAAAGGCACAAACAGCAAAACAAATTGTTTCAGGACCAATGATTGGCCACACGGAATTGCGCACTTCTACAATTTGGGCACAGTTTGCAGGCCATTTGACAAAAGCAGCGTTGCACTACAATAATGGGAGTAATAAAACGGTACAATTTCAATTAACCGGAGGAGAGTTTAATACTGCCATAGTAACGCTCACAGATCTTAACCCTGGCCAGATATATCCATACCAGATTTACGTAAATAACGGTAAAACTCCTGTTGCATCGGGAGATATTACAACCCAACAACTATGGCAATGGCGTAAACCGGCACCAGATTTTTCTTTTCTTACCGGAAGTTGTGCCTATTTTAATGAACCAAAATATGACAGGCCAGGGAAACCTTACGGAGGAGACTCCTCTATATTTCAGCCAATGGCAAAAGAGGAGGCCGCCTTTACGCTTTGGCTGGGCGATAACTGGTACACCCGTGAAGTAGATTATTTTAGCGAGTGGGGTCTTCACTATCGTGCCTCTCTTACACGCAGCTTACCCGTACTAAAAAACCTATTCAAAAAAATGCCGCACTATGCCATCTGGGACGATCACGATTTTGGCCCTAACGATGCTTGCAAAAGTTATATCCTTAAAAATACCTCCCGTAATGTGTTCATGAAGTATTGGGCCAACCCAAGTTATGGGCAAAATGGGCAGGGCGTTTACTCAAAAATCAGTTGGAACGATGTAGATGTTTTTGTGCTCGATGATAGATGGGAAAGAAGTAGTGGCTATTTGCCAGATAGCATAAACGGGCAACCCAATCTTACAAAAAAAATGTTTGGAAACGAGCAAATAGAATGGCTTAAAGAAGAATTGCTTTTTAGCAACGGCAATCCTAAAACCACTTTTAGGATTATTGCCACCGGAAGCCAGGTGTTAAATCCATTTTCTCCCTACGATTGTATGCGGCATTATCCAAAAGAATTTTACGAATTGCTTTCTTTTATTGAACAAAATAAAATTGAAGGAGTTTTATTTTTAACCGGCGACAGGCATCATAGCGAGATTATTAAGCAAGAAAGAAATGGCTTGTACCCTCTATACGATATTACTGTATCGCCTTTTACCTCAGGCATTGCTAAAACAAGAGGTGCGGAAGCCAATAATCCTGCAAGAATTGGAAAGGAAATTGATGAGCAAAATTATGCTCGCTTATCTTTTTCAAATGAGGGAGAAAATAGAAAATTGACGGTTACTTTCATTAGCACAAAAGGCAATGTTATTGACGAGTGGTCTGTGAAGGCATCCGATATATCAAAATAATTTAGGTCTGCAACTTCAATCAAATTTTAAATGTAATTATTATTTAAAACAGCCAATATTTTTTTAATGATAGGTATTGTAAATTGAATAGAATCCACACCTTCAAAATATTAAATCAGAAAATATGAACAAATCTTTATGCACAGTTTTTTTGATAATATCAAGCTGCTTCTCCTACGCGCAAGCGGGTACAATGCAAGCCGTGCACCAGCAAACTGAAACCGAAATAAAAGAATACCCGGTGGTATGGCAGCAAACAGCAGCAGAATACAGGGCATTGTGTTACCAGGCATTTAATATTGCAGCTTTGCGATTGAAGGAAATACCAAAAGGGAAATTGCGAAGAGAAAAGCTGGCTATCATTACCGATTTGGATGAAACCATTTTGGACAATAGTTACAGCGAAGCCCAATTAATTAAAGAAGTAAGACAACATACTGACACAACGTGGAAAGATTGGACAAGCAAATCGGCGGCAACAACAGTACCCGGAGCTGTCGAATTTTTACAAGCTGCTAAACAAAAAGGTATTGCTACTTTTTACATCAGTAACCGGGATACAAGCGATGTACAAAGTACCCTTATTAATCTGCAAAATCTTCACTTGCCCGATGCAGATACTGCACACATGCTCTTTCTAAGCAATACCTCATCTAAAGAAGCAAGAAGGCAAATAGTGGCTGCCAAATACTGCTTAGTAATGCTGTTAGGCGATAATTTAAACGACTTTATGAGAGTGTTTGAGAAAAAAACTGTTGCTGATCGCTTTGCAGAAACAGATAAAGTAAAACTACAATGGGGTAAAAAATTTATAGTGCTTCCAAATTCCACTTATGGGGAATGGGAAAATGCATTGTACAATTATCAAAAAAATTTAAGCACTCAACAAAAGGAAATATTGCTTAAACAATTATTAAACGGATATAAATAAAGGTGAAAGTAATTACTACCATTGCAATGATATTTACAATCGCAATTGACAATCCGCAAAAATCGCCAATTCATCAAATTGGCAACATTCGAGAATCAGAAAATTTGATACCGTCATACAATAACTCACCGTTAACTTTTAAAAAAAAGGAAACAATTAATTTTATCCCTTACATTTGCAACTATATTGCAATTAGAGAGTGACTTTTTCAAAACCATATAAACAAATTATAGCCGGGCTGCTGCTGTTGCTTTATACTTTTATAGTAACACCGGTACAATACTGGCACCATCATAATTATGCTCCTTCGGTAAAAACATCGACAGCATTCAAACAACAGACATCTTTTGAAAAAAATGCAGGGCTGACAGCAGAGGGCAACTGTTCTATTTGCTCTCATCAATATTCAGTTTACAATGAAGCGGCTACCGCTTCTTTTAAAATAGGTTTACCTATTATCCTTTACAATTACAGTACTTATATCGCTTCAATACCTAAAAAACTTTGTTTACACTCCAGTAATAAAGGCCCGCCCACACTAGGATAAACTGAGCTTACTGCAGGAATTCATCATCCTGCCATTGCGTATATCCAAAATTATTTTTCTTGAAATATATTCTCGCATTACTGTTTACAGTAAATATTGCTGTTATGGCCATTGGCCAAAGCTGCACCATTAAACTGTCTGGAAAAATTACAGACAGGTACACTAAAGAAGCTTTACAGGGTTCCGTTATTAGAATTTCAACGGTTAACGTAAACAGCCTTGCACAAAAAGATGGCAGCTTTTTATTAAGTAATATCTGTGCCGGGACATACAGCATTACTGTAACACATATCAACTGCGATACTATTCACCTTTCGATTGACATTACAAAAGATACTGTAATAAATTTTGTTTTGCCACATCATGCAAAAGACTTAAAAGGGGTGATTTTAAACAGTGAAAAAAGAAGGGATATCAATACAGTAGCCAAGTCTGAAATGAAAGCAGTAGAATTGTTTCAGCAGGCTGGTCAGTCGCTGGGGGAAACATTAAAAAGCTTACCAGGGCTTAACTCTATACAAACTGGTCCTACAATTTCTAAACCTGTAATACATGGATTGCATAGCAATCGGTTACTGATATTAAATAATGGTATAAGACAGGAAGGGCAGCAATGGGGTAGCGAACATGCTCCGGAAATTGACCCTTTTATTGCAACACGAATTTCTGTGATTAAGGGTGCGGCCAGTGTACGCTATGGCTCCGATGCAATTGTGGGGGTAATATTGGTTGAACCCAAAATTTTAGAACCAACAAAAAAACTACAGGGCGAATTAAATATTGTTGCCGGTACCAATGGCAGGGCTGTAGGAACGTCTGCAATGCTGGAAGGAAAAATAAAAAATAATTTATTTGATTCTTTAAACTGGCGGGTGCAGGGTACATTGAAAAAAGCAGGCAATTTTAAAACGGCTGACTATTATTTAAAAAACACCGGTGCTACAGAAGCAGATTTTAGTGCAACTACCAATTTTAAAAAGAAAAATTATGGCGGAGAAATTTACTATAGCGAATTCCATAATAAGGTGGGCATTTTTGAAGGCTCACATGTGGGAAATGTAGATGATTTGAATGCCGCTTTTGCAAGACCCAAACCCATAACGGCTTCTTACTTTAGTTATGATATTGCCAGAACTTATCAGAACATCACTCATAATTTATTAAAAGTTGCTACTTATTATGACTTTAAAAATGGCAATAAATTAGAAGCGGTTTATTCTTACCAAAAAAATTTAAGGGAAGAGTACGATATTGATTTACCTTATACAACCGACCCTGACATTTTAAGACTACCCCAAATTAGTTTTAAAATAAAAACTACTAACCTTGATCTAATTTATCATTTCAAACCTAAAAATAATTTTTCTGGAAGCATTGGTCTTACCGGAGCTACGCAAAGCAATGTCTTTAAGGGGTTGCGATATTTAGTACCCAACTTTAGAAACTATACAGGCGGTGTGTACGGCATTGAAAGATATGCCAAAGGCAAATGGCTGTTTGAAGCCGGGGCAAGATATGATTACCGCTGGCTGAAAACGTATCAGCGAAACCCAGTTACGGTGGTTAAATTTTCAACACTGAATATTTTTAATAATTTAACTGCAACGGTTGGCAGCTCTTATAAACTGAACGATAAATTTTCTTTCTCTGCCAATATCGGCAGTGCCTGGCGGGCACCCAGTATTAATGAATTATTTATTAACGGGATTCACCTGAGTGCAGCTTCGTATGAAAAAGGAGATTCAACATTGGTGAGTGAAAGGAGCTATAATTTTTCTTTTGCCGCCAGGTATGAAAGTGAAAAATTGTTTATTGAATTGGCACCTTACAACAGTATTATTAATGGCTACATCTATGCTAAGCCTACGCTGCAACCCATCACGTTAATCAATGGCACTTTCCCTTATTTTAAATATACCCAGCAAAATGTAAATCTTAGTGGTATAGATGCTGAATTAAGGTATAAAATAAACAAGCATTTTTCTTTTGACAGCAAAACAACCCTTGTACGTGGCTGGAATAAAAGCATAAAAGATCACCTGATTTTCATGCCTGGGGATAGGTTCAGTAATAGTATAAAATATGAAACCAATACCGGGCATTTAAATAACCTGTATGTAAGTATTGAAAACGTAACGGAATCAACGCAAACAAGGGTTCCCCCCAACAGCGATTATGTTGCGCCGCCCAAAGGCTATTCCATTTTTAATGCCAACGCAGGTTTTGAGTTGCCAGTGAAAAACAAAAAGGTATTGGTGGACCTGGCTGCAACCAATTTTACCAATGTGGCCTACAGGGATTATTTAAATAGATTCCGTTACTACGCCAATGATTTAGGGATTAATGTAGTACTACGGTTGAAACTTATTTTTTAATGAATCATAATTTTTTAATTAAACAAAACAGAAACAAAATGAAAAAAGTAACAAGTATTTTAGCCGGGGCTAGCTTACTGCTCCTGCTGGTAGTTAATGGCTGTAAAAAAGAAGAAACCGCGGTGGCACCACCACTACCAGGCAATGAATTTTTAACTACAGTAAAACTGGTATGCACCAATGCTGGAGACCCTGCGGATATAAAAACAGTATCTGTAAAAGCCATAGACGGACAACCTGTTGATTACAGTAATGCTACTTTGAATTTAAAGAAAAATTCTACTTACAATGTGGGGGTGTTTTTTTTAGATGATACAAAAACACCGGCAGGAGATGTTACGCCAGACATTAAGGCAAGACAAAATTATCATTTGATTTGCTTTGTCGTTACGGGCGCAAATCTAACCGTAACAAGGACAGACCTGGATACCAACACACCTGCATTGCCCATTGGCCTTACAGACAAATTTACAACTGTAGGTGTAAGTACAGGTTCATTAAACGTACAGCTTCGTCACCAGCCAAATGCAAAAAATGGAGATTGTGCACCCGGCTCAACAGATGCAGATGTTGATTTTCCAATAAACATTATTAACTAACTAAACTTTTAAAAAAGAATCAATGAAAAAAATAATCATAGCAGTCAGTGTATTGTTTGCAAGTACATCTTTATTTGCTCAAAAAACAAAAACCTCAATCATAGGAAATAATGAAATTTCGATCAATGCAGGTGTGGGTAGCCCCTCAGGTAATTTTGCAAAAGGCGATTATGCAGACGATAAATCCGGTTATGCAAAAGCAGGTTTTCATATCAACCTTTCAGGCATACATAATTTCAATAAAAACTGGGGTATCAATGTTGTAATCGGTTACACACAGTTTGATGCAAAGGGCTTGCAAAGCCTTGTAGACGGCTATAAAGAGGATTCAGGGACAGACAGTACCACATTAAACACAACAAATAAAAGCAGCTCATTTAGTGTACTGGTTGGGCCGGTATATAAAATACCGGTATGCAGTAAATTCTCCATACATTTAAGGGCTTTGGGAGGTTATACCAATACCACTTTGGCTGGCTTTAAAGTGTATTATGAAGATTATTTAGACAATACTGTTATGACGCAGAAAAAAGCAACAACAGGCAGTTTTGGTTTTCAAGCAGGGGCTGGTGTAAATTATAATGTAACTGACAACATTTCTGTTTTGGCTAATGTAGATTATTTTACTTCAAAGCCTAAATTCAATATTTCTTACGAAAATTACAATGTGAATTCAGGTAGAAAAATTGATACTTATAATGAAAGCATCAGCGGTATCAATGCAACGCTGGGTATAGGCTTTTCATTCTAAAAAATTCAGTTAGAAGTAGCATTGATCATACAATATATTGCTCCCTGTTAACTTTCAGGCCTATGAATTTTTCCCCGGGCAATACATTTGCCTGGGGGATTATTTGTAATTGT
>JBDUCK010000090.1:0-10811 GCA_040003485.1 Ferruginibacter sp.
TTTCGTCATTAATACCATCACCATCAGTATCAGGTATAGGGCAACCCTGGTATTTAGCAATACCTGCAACATCAGGGCATTTATCATCCGCATCAGCAATACCATCACCATCACGGTCTGGGCAACCTTGTAATGCTGCCAGGCCTGGTGTGTCCGGGCATTTATCCAGGGAATCTAATACACCATCTCCATCACGGTCTAACACTACCGGTGGTGGTGGAGGAGCCATAACTTTTGGTTTTGCTGAACCAATATTTTGTGCTACTCCCAGTGAATAAAGTAAATTATCCTTTACAATATCTTTCGTTAGAGAAAAACGGTACTGCGCCTGAATTAATAAATATGTAGTACTTAAAAAATTAAATTGAAGGCCAACACCAGCTGGAGCATAAGCTCCAAAATCACCCTGGTAATATCCACCACCAATACCGGCTGTAAGGAAAGGACTAAATAAATGGTTGTCACCATAAGGCCTGAAATTTAAAGAAGGCTCTAATTCAAAACCAGCTGCATAATTATCACTTGATTGGTTCTGATCATTTTTATAATCATGAAATAACACATTTATCTTTGTAGAAAAATCAATCGTGGAGGTAAGTCCTTTCCAATAAGAGATAGATGCCCCATAGTCCATATCACGTAACTTGGTTGTAAATCTGCGGGAAGATGAATTTTTAAAAGTTTCCGGCGTTTTAAAATCAATAGCGTTGAAATGAATTCCAAGTAAATTTCCCTTTTTATTAGAAGAAAATTTATCCCCTTCCATCATTTGTGCAAAAGTACCTGTAGTAAACAGTGCAAAACATAGAAAAAGTGTAAGTTTTTGTTTCATAAAATCTAATTTTAATTTAAAATGTGTCTCACAAATATTCTCAGTGAATATTAAATGGGTTGTTTTACAGCAAATGTAATATCTAAAAGTATACCAATCAACAATTTTTAACAAAGAAATGTTTTACTCAATCTTTATTTGTAAAACAAAAGTAGTATTTACCAGAAAAAATATTTTCATTTTTTCTTTAAGCCCTATATTTGCACCCTGTAAAAAATATGACTTGGTAGCTCAGCTGGATAGAGCATCAGCCTTCTAAGCTGAGGGTCATTGGTTCGAATCCAATCCAGGTCACACAGCGGATAGTTTATCCGCTTTTTTAATACTATTTTGTTTCCCCATATTAGATGTATTTTTATAAAAAACTTAATAATGGAAGTTCAGATTCATCCCTCCTGGAAAAATGTATTGAAAGATGAATTTGGTAAAACGTATTTTCAACAGATTGTTACCTTCTTAAAGACTGAAAAATCACTCGGGAAAATTATCTATCCACCAGGTCCCCTGATTTTTAATGCTTTTAATCAAACTCCATTTGATAAAGTAAAAGTAGTTATCCTGGGGCAGGATCCTTATCATGGTGCAGGTCAGGCACATGGGCTTAGTTTTTCTGTGCCCAATGGCATTAAACCCCCACCGTCGTTGGTAAATATTTTTAAAGAAATTTATAACGACATAGGTATTGAAATGCCTGTAGCTTATGGTAATCTTACTTCGTGGGCAAATAAAGGAGTGCTGTTACTTAATGCAGCACTCACCGTCAGGGCAGGCGAGCCATTCAGCCATGCAAAATACGGCTGGGCAGATTTTACAGATGCTGTAATTACAAAAATTTCTGAAGAAAAAAAACAGGTTGTATTTTTACTGTGGGGGAAATTTGCACAGGAAAAACAAGCACTTATAGATGAGACTAAACATTACGTTCTAAAAGCAGCACACCCCTCTCCTTTTTCCGCTGACAAAGGTTTTTTTGGCTGCAAACATTTTTCTAAAACCAACCAGTTACTAATGCAAAACGGGCTGGAGCCTGTTGACTGGAAGCTGCTCACACCTTAATATTAAATAATGAAGATCATTAAAAATATTTTTGGCCGCATGTGGGCGTTATGGGGATTGTTAAGTTTTGTTACAACATTTCTCATTTTCTTTTTGCCTTCAATGATTTCTTATTTGTTTAAAGATGAAAAAAAAGGGCAATATTTTTTTATACGTGTATCAAAATTGTGGATGAACATCTGGTTGTTGCTGGTAGGATGCCCTGTAACGGTTACAGGTAAACGTAATTTTAAAGCTGGCGAAAACTACGTCGTTGTATTTAACCACAATGCTTTTCTTGATGTGCCCCTGTCTGCCCCTTTTGTACCGGGGCCAAATAAAACAATTGCCAAAGCTTCTTTTACAAAAGTACCTGTATTTGGTTTGTTTTATAAAAAAGGTGCCGTACTTGTAGATAGAACAAATGAACAAAGCCGGGTAAAAAGTTTTGATGCTATGAAGAAAACTTTGCTATCTGGTATGCACATGTGCATTTACCCGGAAGGAACAAGAAACAGAACTGAGCAACCAATGAAATCTTTTTACGATGGTGCTTTTAAATTAGCCATTGATACACACAAACAAATTATTCCGTGCGTAATATCCGGCACCAAAAAAGCCATGCCCATAAATAAAACATTTTATTTTTTACCCATAAAACTTCGTATGCATTTTTTGCCAGCAATATCCTCTGAGAATACAAATACCAAAATGCTGAAAGAAAAAGTCTTTAATGAAATGCTCCTCTGCTACACCAAAGAGAACCTTTAAACACTAAATAAAAATTACCGAATTACTGACTAATAAAAGACCGGGTACGGTTTATTTTTAAATCACGGAGTATGGGAGATTTGGGGCTGATATTAATACTGAAGAAACGGAATTTGCCTACCGGCGCAATATTAATTGCCATTTGCCAACAGTGCATATCCCTGGATAAAAACATACTTACGTAACCCACCTCGCCAGTCGTTATATTATATGACCCCGTTACACCTATTTTCCATTTAGGCGTAAGGTTTGCTGAGCTATTAAAATTTACATCCTGGCTCAGCGTTTTTGCAAAATCAGTGGTTCCAAATTTAATTGCCCGGTCTAATCTCAGCGAATAACCAAAGTCTATATTCCACGGTATTGAAAAATCTACAAATTCACCTGGATTATTTCTTATGTATGCGGCCTCCTGTTGGTAGTCATCCAAAGGCAAGCCGGTTGTAGGGTCTATGTTTTGAGGTGAAATATTATCTTGTTGCGAAGACTTTGATTTGTCGCCACCTTTAAAACTGCTTTGCAAAGACAATTGTGCAAATGTAAGAGCGCCCAGAGATAATGGCCTTTTACTCCAGACCAACTTATCTATTCTCCTGTTCAGGTTATCTCTTTGGTAAGGATCAAAACTTGCACTTCCGGTAATATTTATTTTATTAAACAGATTGGTATGGGCATTTATACTTATGGGTTGCAATTTAAAGGAGTCCCCTAACAGATTATAAAAGGTATTAAAGCTAAGCCCATCTAAAATAGAAATTTTCTTTATAGCGGCTTCACCGGTATCTTTCCTGCTTCTTACTTTCATAGAAATATTATTATCAATATTAATACTTATGCCGCCGGATTTATTTGTAGAAAACCCACCATAAATACTGCCGTCGTATACAGAAAATGGATTCTTTCTTCCAGTTGTATCCACCTGGGTAACGTAAGAATTTCTACCATTGAAATTTGGTTGATAGCTTAAAGAAAATGAAGGCCTGATCTCATGCCTGATCGCTTGAATTCTACTTTTTTTATTAAAAGTAAACATCCCAAAAATCCGGGTGCTTATGCCGACGCCGAATGACATATTACGGGCCGCATAAAAACCTTTAGTAGTCGTAGTATCTAATTGTTTTAATGATGGATTCCATCTGTATACTCTTCTTTGCTGGTACCATCTTTCTACATAAGAAACAGAAGGGGAAATTTGAAGAGGGCCCAGCGATGGTAAGGATAAAGTAATGGGAACATTGTGATTGGCACCCCATTGTAAATTATCTTTAAGCTGCCCAAATGCATGGCCTGCTGTATCATAAAAATAGGAAAGGCTTCGGGCTGTGGTATTCAATGCTATCCCCAAATTTTCATACCACTTATAATCTCCGATGGGCTCTTTGCTTCTGAAAGGATAAAGCGTATTTACATTAAATGAAAGATCAGGAAAATTAATATTGATAAGGCGAAGGTTAGTATTTTGGTTATGTGTGGCACTGATAGAAATATTATACGGTTTATCTTTCCACACTTTTGCATACGTTATTGAAGAGGTAAGTTGGTTGTTAAAATTAAGCACAGGGTTATTGGCTACCTGCGAATTATATTTACTGCTGCCTGCATCTACATGGGCACTAAAAGTTACACCCGGCCTCGCCTTAAAGTCGGCACTATGATTCCAGTTTATTTTTACTGTACGGCTGGATGCCTGGTCTAATGGTTTATATTTTTGCACGTCTAATTGAAAACTTCCCTGGTAATGATATCGCCTGAAATACCGCGGATGTATTAAGGCACTCCACCCTCCATAAGAATATAATGTCCCTCTTGTTTCTACATCCCAGTTAGGACTGAGTATTTTATAATAACCTAATCCTTCAAGTGCAAGGCCTAATTGTTCGTTGGCAGTAAAAGTTGGGGCCAGCAAACCGGAGTGCCTGCCCTGTGTTAAAGGAAAAATTCCGAAGGGTAGATAGATCGGCAATGGTACTCCTTCAAACTCAGGATGCACCGGCCCGGTAAAAGCCATTTTTTTATTTATGAATTTTATTTTACTACTGATAAAAGCAAAATGCGGTGTATCCAGGTTACAGGTAGTAAACCTTCCATGTAAAGCATAAAAAACATCTTTGTCTATCTTTTTAATTTTTTCTCCATACACATACATTTCGCCCTGCTGGGTATAAGTGCCTTTAGTAAGACCCTTACCGGATTTCATATTAAATTGAATAGTGTCAATAACAGATTTAAAATCGCCCTGCGTAAAAGCCGGGTATGATATTACATTTCCTGCACTGTCTTTTTTTAAGAATGCTTTTACCAGATTTGTTTTTTGATCATATTCGATATAAGGCGCCGAAAGATCGTTTTCTGAATACTTTATTGTAGAGGTTTTTCCATACAAAAGAATTTTTTTGTCGGGCACATTCAATACCATAGAATCATCAGCATGGTAAACAACTGGCGCATCTAACGAATCTTTAGAAGTTTTAAAAGAAAAAGTGTCTACAACAGGAACCAGGATGGTATCGGCAGTTGGCTTTTTTGAAGAGGGAGATATAGCAGGTTTATTTTTTAAAGCAGTACGAATGCTATCACTGTTTTTTAAACCGCTACTGCTTGATTTGATTACAGGAATTGTATCAGTAATAAAAGGAATATTTAAAAAAACATGCCTGAAGCCAAACCCTGCAGTACAGTACGTTAATATTATAAACGGCAGTATGCATAGCCAAGCTAAATTGTTTTTTGCCTTACCTTTGTTTCTGTCGCTCATAAGTGATAAAAGCAAAAATAGCTATTAATACAAAACCTATTGTGTATTAATACAATTATAACAAAACCTATTAAAATCTGAACAATTATGCTGAAGAAAAAGGGACTGCTTTTTTTATATTTTACCTGCTTACTTACCCTGTTAAACCATGATGCAATTTCGCAAACCGTAAAAAAATTAAGAACCATTGTTGTAGATGCAGGCCATGGCGGAACAGATGCTGGTGCCACCGGACAATATGAAAATTCGCTTAGGTCAAAAGAAAAAGATATTACCCTGGCTATCTCCAAAAAATTAGTAGCAGAACTGAAAAAACAATTGCCGGAATTAAATATAGTTCCTACCCGTACCACTGATATTACTCAAAACGTGAAGGACAAAGCAAGAATTGCCAATGACGCCAAGGGCGATCTTTTTCTCTGCATACATGCGGATGCTGTAAATCTAAAAACCGGTCGCAGGCAAATAGGCAGTAAAACAGTTACCCGTTACCGTATCACTTATAAAGGGAAAGGGAAAAGGAAAAAGAAAATATCTACTCCTTACCAGGTTACTGAACCTGTATATGAATATTTTAAAATACCTACGGAAAGGCAGGGAACCAGTGTATGGATATTTGCTGCTCATAAAACAAGTGATAAGCTAAAAGCAATAATGAATGGAGAAAGTGATTTTGAAATAGAAACAGGATCAGATTCTACCGACAACAGTTTTGATTTTAACACTCCCGAAGGAAGAGTGCTTGCACAGATATATGCAAAACGGTACCAGGAAAAAAGTGATAAACTAGCCACTTATGTAAATGATGAAATAGATGAGACAAACCGTCCTGCCTTGGGGGTTAATCAACGGCAAAAGGGGATATGGGTATTACAGGCAACAAATATGCCCGCCATTCTCGTAGAAACAGGTTTTATCAGCAATCCACAAGATGAAAGATTTTTAAACAGTGATAAAGGGCAACAAGAACTTGCAGAAGCAATAACCAAGGCAGTTATACGCTACAAAGAACAAATTGAATCTCCAAAAGCGAATAAAAATTAAAAACGTAATTTCAATAAATATTTTTTTTGGCTAACAAATTGGTCAATAACTTACGTACTTAATTATTTTTGAAACTAACGGGATTATTACAAAATTGATTTTTAGATCATTCTGTATTCAAAATAAAAATTATCATTAAAATTATACGAGGTGAAAATTTCAAATGAAACCAAAGTTGGCGCTATAGCAGTGGTATGCGTTACTTTATTAATACTTGGCTTCAATTTTCTGAAAGGGAAAAAACTCTTCAGCAGCAGTACTACTCTTTTTGCCCGATATGGCAATGTACAAGGCTTGCAGAATTCTAATCCCATTGTAATAAATGGGCTACAGGTAGGCACTGTGTATAAAATAAGTACCGATAAAGATATGCGGCAGATAAAAGTAGAGTTGAATATTACCAAGGATATAAATATTCCCAAAAACTCAATAGCGATTATTAAACCAAACCCGATTGGAACTACCAGTATAGAAATTAAGTTAGGAGATGCCGCAGCTAATTTAAAAAACAGGGATACCATTTTTACAGAAGCAAATGCGGGTGTGTTTGATGATATACTTAGAAAAGTAGATCCGGTTTTGTACGAAGTAAAAAAAGCTGTTAGTTCTTTAGACACTATGATAGGGAAGCTTAATGCTGTTATAGACCCCGATGCAAAATCTAATATTGGTGCTACACTCGAAAATCTGAATAAAGTAACCGCTTCGATGGTTGTTTCTACTGCCTCGTTGCAAGGTTTATTAAATCAGCAAACCGGTGCATTAGCAAAAACACTGGGTAATGTAAATTCCATTACCGGCAACCTTGCAGCCAACAACGAAAAAATAAACAGCGTAGTTACAAACCTGGATAAAACCACTACCAAATTAGCCCAGCTTGATCTTCAGAAAACATTAAACACCCTTGATGCTACCATCACTGATTTAAAATCGATAGTAGGGAAATTCAATACCAACACCGGTTCACTCGGATTATTAATGAACGATACTAAATTATATAACAACCTGGCCTCTACCGGAAATAAATTAAACCTGCTTTTAGATGACATCCGTGTAAATCCAAAAAGATATGTAAGCATTTCTGTTTTTGGAAAAAAACAAAATAATAGCCCATTGCTGGTGCCGCAACCAGATACGCTTAATGCACCATACTATATCAGGAAGGCGAATTAAAATATGCAATCCGGATTTTTTGAACCGGCACTATACTTTGGCATCCCCATCCCGCCTGGGCAGCGCCTTTCACTTATAGCATAAGCACAATTCAAATTTCATCAAAGCAAAAAATTAAAAAGCAGCAAACAAAAAATTGTGATTACATTAAAAATAAAATCAGCAATTTGCAACATTAACTGATAAAATTGCAGCTACTTTCCCATTTTTATAAAATATTTCTTTCTCTTTTTTTCTTTTGCTGTTTTGGCAATAGCTATGGCCAGTCGGCACCTGATACCACACGGACCATAGAAATCATTAATGCCAAAAGGCTTAGTCAAAAAACCATAGATTCGGTAACTACACTTAAAATACTTTCGGGTGATGCTATTGTAAAACAGGTGAACACTACTTTGTATGGTGACAGTATTGTTTTGAACCAACTGACCGGCATAGCCGAAGTTTTTGGCAATGTGCATATAAATGATGCAGACAGTGTGAATACCTATTCGCAATATCTTAAGTACATAGGCAAGGAGCGGATCGCCTACCTGAAAAAAAAGGTAAAACTTACCGATGGAAAAGCCACGTTGTTTACGGATGACCTGGAATATAATCTTGCCACCGGCATTGCCACTTATAAAAATGGTGGCCGGGTGGTAAATGGAAAAACGGTACTTACCAGTTCGGATGCAGTTTATTATTCAGATACAAAAGATGTTTACTTTAAAAAATATGTGCACCTGGTAGATCCCAAATATGATATTGTAGCAGATAGCCTTTTGTACAACACTCAATCTAAAATCGCAACATTCATATCCCCCACCCGGATTGTAAATAAAGATGGTGGTATAATTAATACCAAATCGGGAACCTATAATTTACAAACCGGTGAGGCTATTTTTTATGAACGCACTTCTTACAGTGATAGTACCCGTTCGGTAACGGGTGGCAAACTTGCGTATGATGAAAAAACCGGCGTCCTGCAGGTGGAAGAAAATGGCAAAGTGGTAGATAGTGTAAATAAAGTAACTGTTTTGGGAAACCAGATTTTAATTGATAAAAAGACTAGTTCTTTTTTAGCAACACGTAAGCCGGTAATGATTTTGTACCGCAATAACGATAGCACTTATATTGCTGCAGACACGCTTTTTTCCGGCATAAGAAAGTATGATACCGTCAGCAAAAAAACAGTGGGAAAAACAGATACACTCACCAACGTAATTACGGTGAATGCCGGAGTAAGCCCGGATAAAATCATCACGGCAGATTGAGCTGCTGCAAAAAATGATACGCTCAATAAAGTAAATAATCTAAAAATATTCGAAGCAAAAAACAAGCCTTCCGATAACACTATCAACCTTACCCCAGCGCCGGAAAAAAAAGATACCCTTGAGGTGGAGAATATGGTAAAGGGCCCGCTCATAAAACCAGACAGCATCCGTTATTTCCTGGGATTTCATCATGTTAAAATATTTAATGATTCTATACAAGCAGTCAGCGACAGTATGTATTATTCCACGGAAGATTCAGTGTTCCGTTTATTCCAGGACCCGGTTTTCTGGAATGATAAAACCCAGGTAAGTGGGGATACCATGTACCTTTTTACCGAAATTCAGAAACCGAAACGATTGTATGTTTTCAATAATGGCATGGTAATAAACAAAGAGAATGATGACGTGTATAACCAGATTACCGGCCGCACCATTAACGGCTATTTTAAAGATGGCACCATAGATTATATAAGGGTAAAAGGTTCGCCTGCAGAAAGTGTTTATTATCCGCAGGATGATGACAGTGCTTACATAGGTATGAACCGCAGCAAAGGTGATGTGATTGATATTTATTTTATAAAAAAGGAACTGAACAAAATTAAATTTATAAACAATGTAGATGGTACGTTGTATCCTTTAAAACAATTACCGGAAGATCAAAAATATCTTAGAGGATTTAAATGGATGGATAACCGCCGGCCAAAAAACAAGCTTGAATTGTTTGAATAATTTTTAAGTTTCGTGCATAAAAAACACTTCGTTGCCGAAGTGTTTTTTTATTATAAAACCCCTGAATTAATTCCCTTTCTTTACTTTATTGGCTTTATAGCGCATATCGGCAGTACCATCTTTTTTAAGTGGGCCAGTTACCGTTTTTGTTTTATAACGCTTATCCGGTGTACCGTCTGCTTTTAGCGGAACAGCAGGTATAGCTTTTATTGCTACTGTTGTTTTTGTAGCCGGCATTGCTTTTACTGCAGGTGTACCAGTTGTCATTTTAGTAACAGGAATAACTTTTGCGGTAGTTGAAGTTTTTTTAACTACTTCCATTTTAGCCGCAGGCTTTGTAGCCACAGCCTTTTGTTGTGCAATTGCGGCCGTGCCAAGGCACATAAAAATTGCCGCAGTAATGAATAATTTTTTCATGATAATATTTTTAAATTTTAGAAGTTAAAACTAAGGGGTACACTCTTCTTAAGTTGTTAGTTAGTAGTTAATGAAAAGGTAGTTTATAACAAGCTTAACAAGTTACATTATTAATGGTGGAGGGTTATAAAACGGCAATAAATAAGACGATAAATAATTCTATAAAACGGGCTCTTTAAATGATGATATGGAATATATGTTGGGCCCGTAGCCCTGATAGAAACGCATACCCCGGTGAGGCTTGTGCGCAGGCAGTGTGCCGGAGTAGCAGTGGATAGCAGGAACGCTGCTGAAAAACGAATGGGCAGCTGCGCTTCTGCAAAAGAAAATAAGAATGCCTTATACCATATTTTTGGCGCATTTCCCCTATTTTTGCCCACCAAAAAACAGCTTAAATTATATTATGGAAAATTTGATTTACATAGTTCCGGCAATGGGTATAGTAGGCCTGCTTTACACATTTATAAAGTTTGCCTGGGTAGCTAAGCAAGATGCTGGTAACGAACGCATGAAGGAGATCAGCAATTATATTGCAGAAGGCGCCATGGCATTCTTAAAAGCTGAATATAAAGTGCTGACCTATTTTGTTATCATCGGCGCTTTACTGTTAGGCCTGATGGGCTATACAAATAAAGACAGCCATTGGAGTATTGCCTTAGCATTTGTACTCGGTGCTTTCTTTAGTGCCCTCGCCGGTTTTATAGGAATGAGAGTGGCCACCAAAGCCAATGTACGTACCGCACAAGCAGCACGTACAAGTTTATCAAAAGCCCTATCGGTATCCTTTACCGGTGGAAGC
>JBDUCK010000091.1:0-10795 GCA_040003485.1 Ferruginibacter sp.
AAATCCTTTATAAAATGAGTCGTCAACCTGGCTTTGTATAATGTAAACATAAAACGGCATAGCGGGGTTTTGATAAAATAAGAAAGGCCGTTTCAAACTAGAAACGACCTTTGCGGAGCGGACGGGACTCGAACCCGCGACCTCTGCCGTGACAGGGCAGCATTCTAACCAACTGAACTACCGCTCCGTTGCCTTAAAATTTATGAAAAACTGAAAATCAGTTGCTCCATTCGTTTTTAGGGAGGGCAAAGATAAGTAAATTTATATCTTGAAAACAAAAGTTTTATAAAAAAAATGTATCGCCTATTTTTACAAATTAACTTATATACATCCATCTCAATTATTGTAAATTTTACATATGCCCCAGTTAAAAAATCGTCAGTTCCTGGATTTTGAAAAACCCATTAAAGAATTGTACGATCAGATAGATCAAATAAGAGTAACGCAGGAAAAATCTAAAACAGATATGGGTGGCGCTATATTGTCGCTGGAACAAAAAATAGTTGAAACAAAAAGAAATCTTACAGAAAGTCTTACCCCCTGGCAAAAAGTGCAGTTAAGCCGCCACCCCGACAGGCCTTATACCTTAAAATATATTGAGAACATGTGCAGTAACTTTATAGAGTTGCATGGCGATAGGAATGTGAAAGATGATAAAGCAATGGTAGGCGGCTTTGCACAATTAGGCGATCAAACTGTAATGATAATAGGTCAGCAAAAAGGTAATAATACCAAAACACGACAGCTTAGAAATTTTGGTATGGCGAATCCCGAAGGATACCGTAAAGCACTGCGGTTGATGAAACTGGCCGAAAAATTTAATAAGCCAATAATAACTTTGATAGATACTCCGGGTGCCTATCCCGGCCTGGAAGCAGAAGAGCGTGGACAGGGTGAAGCTATAGCCCGAAACATTTACGAAATGATTAGTCTTAAAGTGCCGGTGATCTGCGTAATTATTGGCGAGGGTGCCAGTGGCGGTGCTTTGGGCATAGGCGTTGGGGATAAAGTAGTGATGCTGGAAAATACCTGGTACACTGTAATATCACCGGAAAACTGCAGCACTATCTTATGGCGGAGTTGGGCACAAAAAGAAATAGCTGCACAACAACTAAGACTAACGGGAACCGATATGCTAAACTTTGGCCTGGTAGATGATGTGGTAGCCGAACCACTTGGCGGGGCGCATTGGGATTATGAGGAAGCCGCCCAGTTGTTAAAAAATTATCTTATCCCTGCTATTAAAGAACTGCAACAAATACCCGCCAGGCAACGGGTGGAACAACGTATTGAAAAATTCGGGAAGATGGGTTTTTGGGATGAAGAAGAATCAATAGAAGAAAATTCCACCAGCGGCGGGTAGAAAAATAAACTGCGAACTGAAGTTGTTGCATGTGGATATGCTGTACAAGAGTGCCCTTCGTTCCTCAGGATAAACTCTGCCAATAAAGCTGAGAAAAGCGCTGGGGTTTGGCTAATAAAAATATTATTAAATAACTATTATGCTTAGGATAGGAGTATTTGGCGTTGGACATTTAGGAAAATTTCATTTAAATAACTGGAAAGAGATTGAGGGTATCAGCCTGGCTGGCTTTTATGATCCCTCAGATACGAATGCACGTGCAGTAGCCGAAAAATATATGTTGAAAAGATATGCTGATGCAGAGCAGTTGATGGACGAATGTGATGCGGTAGATATTGTAGCCCCTACTCCTTTTCATTTTGAATTATGCTCACTTGCCCTAAGAAAAGGTAAACATGTTTTTGTGGAAAAGCCCCTGGCTAATACAATGGATGAAGCAAGGGTATTGGTAAAACTGGCTAAGGAATCAAATGTAAAATTCCAGGTGGGCCATGTAGAAAGATTTAACCCGGCTTTTTTATCGCTGAAAAATTATACCCTTCAACCTATGTTTATTGAAGTGCACAGGTTGGCACAATTTAATCCCCGGGGTACAGACGTAAGCGTGATATTGGATTTAATGATACATGATATAGACATTATTTTAAATCTTGTGAAAAGTAATGTCAGCTATATTTCTGCCAATGGCGTAGCCGTAATGAGCGATACGCCAGATATTGCCAACGTTCGCATTGAGTTTGATAATGGCTGTGTTGCCAACCTTACAAGCAGCAGGATATCAATGAAAAAAATGCGGAAGATGCGGCTTTTTCAAAAAGATGCATACATAGGAATAGATTTTCTTGAGAAAAAAACTGAAATAATAAAACTAAATGCTCCCGGTGATAAAAATGTTTTTACGTTTGATATTGAAACTAACAGTGGCAAAAAAACAATTGCCATTGCCAGCCCGGCGGTAGAAGATGTAAATGCTATAAAAATGGAACTGGAAGCATTTAAAGATGCCATCACTAATAATACCGAAACGCCGGTTACGGTAATGGATGGCTTTGGGGCTATGGAAGTAGCTCACCAGATTTTAGAAAAAATAAATCATACTCAACATTAAAGTTTTCATACACATCACTATGTGTAAATTTTTGTGAAGCAGCCCCGGATAAATATAAGTTGGTACATACTTGCAGATATTGCAATAAGTATTTTTACCTGGCTCTGCTTTTATTACCTGCGTACAAAAATTTACGGGTATTCTTTTTCTATTCCGGCTGGTTTTTATTTGGGACTTTTTCTCTATACCCTGGGCTGGATTACGCTGCATTTTATTTCGGGTACCTATAATTCTCTTTACGAAAAATCGAGGCTGAATGAATTTATAAAGACACTAACGGTTACTATTACCGGTAGTATCTTTTTACTGTTCTTCTTTATTTTAAAAAACCCACAGGATGATAACAGAAGGTATTATGTTGAATTTTTCTGCCTGCTTGTACCGGTTTTTTTCTGTACAGTTTTGGTGCGAATGTCTTTTCTGGGTATAGTAAAAAAACAACTGGTAAATAAAAAAGTTTTTTTTAATGCACTGCTCATTGGCTCCGGTAAAAAATCAGCACAATTATTTCAATCATTTTCAAAAGCCAACGATGCTTCGGGTTTTCGTATTGTGGGCTTTATAAATACCAATGGCGATAACAGTACCCTGTTCCCTCCATCTGTAGCCCGGTTTACAGGCATCATTGAGTTAACTGCTATTATAAAAGATAAAAATATCGAAGAGGTAATTATTGCAGTAGAAAAAAAAGAAAGGGATTTCATTTCACAAATATTACAAAGCCTTAGTGATAAAGAAGTAAATATAAAAATAACCCCGGATACCCTGGATATTATCAGCGGCGCATTGCATACAAACAATGTTATGGGCATACCATTAATAGATATTCACTCTGGCCTGTTACCTTCATGGCAGCAAAATATTAAACGCTTTATAGACCTGCTGATCTCACTCATCGCCAGCATTTTTTTATCCCCATTATTTTTATATACTATCATCAGGGTAAAATTATCTTCGCCAGGGCCATTGTTTTATTTACAGGAACGGATCGGTTATAAAGGCAAAGCATTTATCATGTATAAGTTAAGATCTATGAATGTAAATGCAGAAGAAAATGGACCACAGCTTAGCAGCCAGGACGATGAGCGAATAACCCGTTGGGGAAAAGTTATGCGCAAATGGCGGCTGGATGAATTACCCCAGCTTTGGAATATTTTAAAGGGGCAAATGAGCCTTGTAGGTCCAAGGCCGGAAAGAAAATTTTATATAGATCAACTAATAGCCATACAACCTGAGTACAAATATTTATTTAAGGTAAAGCCCGGTCTTACGAGTTGGGGTATGGTAAAATTTGGGTATGCCTCAACGTTAGATGAGATGATACAACGGATGCCGTATGATTTATTATATGTAGAAAATGTAACTCTTGCATTGGATTTTAAAATAATGTTTCACACCATCCAGATTATTCTTGCAGGGAAAGGCAAATAAAACTGAATGGTAAATTTTATTAGCCCATCATTTATACGTCTTAGCAGCATCGTTGCGTCGCACTCTTGTACAATATATCTTTATTGAACTTTTACCCAACCGTAAATTGAAACTGCAACTACCTAAATTACTAAGCACCGAAGCTTTATATTCATTATTTTTGAGTAAACACTTATGTTTTGAAAAAACTATTATTGCTTACATTTCCCTTTCTTATTTTCCAATCTGCCTTTTGTCAATCTTCGGGCTATTGGCAGCAACAGGTAAATTATAAAATTCAGGTATCCCTTAACGATGCAGATAATTCATTAGATGCATTTATCAAAATGCAGTATTACAATAACTCGCCAGACACCCTAAATTACATCTGGATTCACCTCTGGCCCAATGCATATAAAAATGATAAGACGGCTTTTAGTGACCAGTTACTTGAGAATGGCCGCACCGATTTTTATTTCAGTGATGAAGAAAACCATGGATACATTAACCGGCTTAACTTTAAAGTAAATAATGTTTCTGCCAATCTTGAAGATCACCCGCAGCACCAGGATATTGTAAAACTGATTTTACCACAGGCGCTTGCACCTGGTAAACAAATAACAATAGAAACGCCGTTTCATGTAAAGCTTCCTTATAATTTTTCCAGGGGTGGCCATATTAATCAATCTTACCAAATCACACAATGGTATCCCAAGCCAGCGGTTTATGATAAAAAAGGCTGGCACCAAATGCCGTATCTGGACCAGGGAGAATTTTACAGCGAATTCGGTGATTATGATGTAGAAATAAATGTTCCGGCAAAATATATCGTTGCAGCTACTGGTAACCTGCAAAGCGAAATAAAAAATGGAGGATCAAAGAAAATAACCTTTGCACAATCTAACGTACATGATTTTGCATGGTTTGCTGATAAAGATTTTATTGTGAAAGAAGATACTATGCAACTTCCGGGTAAGGTTATACGCCTGAAAGTTTATCATTTGGAAGATGAAAAGGATACGTGGAAAAACAGTATTAATTACATAAAAAATAGCATTAGAACAAAAAGCACATGGGTAGGCCAATATCCGTATGATGTGGTAAGTGTAGTAGACAATGCAGCCAATACACCGGGTGGTATGGAATACCCAACGATTACATTATTACGTTCAGGAGGCTCCGCAGAAGGGCTGGAGAGAGTAATAAATCATGAAGTAGGACATAACTGGTTTTATGGAATATTGGCCACCAACGAACGGGATTTTCCCTGGATGGATGAAGGAATGAATACTTATTATGACCGACGCTATGCAGAAACTTTTTATGATGCAAAAGAGGGGAATATGTTTGTGCCAAAAGAAAAGTTTTTTAAAGACAGGTTTCCAGCTTATCCTGAAAAACTTCTGCTGCAAACCGTAGCTAAAGCAAAAAAAGATCAACCCATAACTACCATTTCAGAAAATTTTTCTAAATTAAATTATGGCCTGGTAGCGTACGAAAAAACTGGTGAATGGATGAAAATGCTGGAAACAGAATTGGGAAAAGAAACATTTGACAGGGTAATGCAAACCTACTACGAGCGCTGGAAATTTAAACACCCCTATCCTGAAGATTTTAAACTCATTGCAGAAGAAATCAGTGGGAAAAACCTGGATGCTGATTTTAACCTGCTGAATAAAAAAGGTAGTCTTGAAAAGCCCAAAAAAAGAGCTATAAAACTTGCTTCTTTTTTTAGCCTGAAAGAAACAGACAAATACAATTATATTTCTATCTTGCCTGCAGTGGGCTATAATTTTTACGATAAATTAATGATAGGTGTTTTAGTTCATAATTATAGTTTGCCCTCAAATAAATTTCAATTTTTTGCGGCACCCCTGTATGCTACCGGTTCTAAAAAAATAAATGGCATTGGCAGGGCAGGCTTTAGCCTGTATCCGGGCGGCAACGGGCAGAAAATAGAAATCGCTGTTGCTGGTGAGAACTTTACTGGAGATTCTTTTACTGATTCAACCGGCAAAATAAATTACCAGCAGTTTAGTAAAATTGCACCCTCTCTAAAATATATTTTTGCCAATAAAAAGCCAAGAAGCCAAGTTACAAAATACATTCAATGGAAAACATTTTTTATAAATGAAACAACTTTACGATTTACCAGGGATACTATTAACCAGGTAGACGTTATAAATTATCCTGTTAAGCACCGTTATCTGAATCAATTACAATTTGTAATTGAAAATAGCAGAGTGTTATATCCATACAAGGGAACTTTGAAAATAGAACAGGGAGAAGGTTTTGCAAGGACAGATTTTACCGGGAATTATTTTTTTAATTATGTAAAAGGCGGCGGATTAAATGTCCGTTTTTTTGCCGGAAAATTCTTTTACACCGGGGATAAAACTTTTGTAAAACAATTTGAAACGGATGCCTATCATTTAAACTTAAGCGGCGCCAAAGGCTATGAAGATTATACTTACAGTAATTATTTTATTGGCCGTAATGAATTTGAAAAACTAAGCTCCCAACAAATCATGATACGGGATGGCGCCTTTAAAGTACGTACCGATTTCCTCAGCAATAAAATAGGGAAAACAGATGACTGGCTTACTGCTGTAAATTTTACCAGCAGCATTCCAAAGCAAATAAACCCGCTGGAATTACTTCCTTTTAAAATCCCTGTAAAGTTATTTGCAGATATTGGTACCTATGCAGAAGCATGGAAAAAAGATGCGCCTACCGGAAGATTTTTATATGATGCAGGCATACAATTATCAGTTTTAAAAAATGTCATAAATATTTATGTACCCCTGTTCTACAGTAAAGTTTACAACGACTATTTTAAATCTACCATCATAGAAAAAAGGTTTATAAAAAATATTTCTTTCAGTATTGATGTACAAAACATTTCGCTTAAAAAATTATTTCCCCAAATTGCTTTTTAAGTTGAAGGTGGAATACATACCATATAAAAACATTGATAAAAATAAATGGGATACCTGTATTAAAAATGCTATCAATGGACTAATTTATGCGCAATCTTTTTACCTGGATAATATTGCTGAAAACTGGGATGCGCTTGTACTGAATGATTATGAAGCTATAATGCCGCTTACCTGGAAAAAGAAATGGGGCATTAAATATTTATACCAGCCCTCATTTATACAACAGGGTGGTGTATTTTCAAAAGAAAAAATATCGCCTAAAACCTTGCAGCTATTTATAGAAGCCGCCTATGCAAAATTTGGCTTTGCAGAATTTACCCTTAATTATCTGAACAAGCCCGGGGAAGATAAAATGCTGGGTGAAATTTTAATGCGCAATAATTTTATAAGGCAGTTGGGCTCCGGATATGAAAATATTTTTAATAGCTATTCCCCTTACATAAAGCAACACTTAACCAGGCTTTTTAAATTTTCTATGCAATACAGGCATTATGATAATTACAAAGAGGTAATCACATTGTATAAAAAACTCTATCATGAGCGCATGCCTTCTGTGTATGACAAAGATTTTGTACAATTAGAAAAGATTTGTAAAGCCCTGCAACAGAATAATAGGCTTATTATCAGAAATATTTATGCTATAGATGGAGAGGAGTTACTGGCTGCTGCAGTGATATTAAAAGATGACAAAAGATTATACAATATTGTTTCGTGTATAATGCCCCGGGGGAAAAAATTATTGGCAAATTATTTCCTGTACGATGAACTGATAAAGGAATTTGCTGATGAAAATATTATTTTGGATTTTGAAGGTTCTGATATTGAAGGAGTAGCTTATTTCTATAATAAATTTTCTGAGTCTAATCAGCAATATCCATTTATTAAATTTAACCGCCTGCCTTTACCTTTTAAGCTTTTTAAAAAATAAAAATGGTATTAAACAATTTCAAACACGTTACGGTGTCACCAGTGAGTCCAGTATCTTTTCTGCAATTTCAAGATCTACCTGGTTGGTTATTTTTATATTGTCTTCCTCACCTTCTACCAAATAAACCTTTAGCCCAAAAGCCTCTACCACCGTGGCTTCATCTGTAAATTTATCTTTATAATCTATGTTAAAAGCTGGCAGTAGGATTTTGCTGTGAAAACATTGTGGCGTTTGAACCAGCTTAATATTATTTCTATCCAATGCTTCATTACCATCCTCAGTCACCAACCTTACACTATCCTTGCTATCAATCACGGGGATAGCCGAGCCATATTTAAGGGTAGCTTCTGCACATCTTTTAATCAGCTCTATACTTAGTAAACAACGCACAGCATCATGCACAAACACAATACTTTCTTCGGTTACCAACTGCAGACCATTTTGCACAGAATGAAAACGGGTACGGCCTCCAACAGTTATCTGTATGCGGTTATAATCAAAAAAAGCATCGATGATCTCCTGGCCGGCTGCTACATAATTTTCGGGCAGCACTAAAATTATCTTAATATCATCATAGGCATTTAAAAATGCATTGATAGTGTAATACAATACGGGTTTGCCTTTTAGCAATAAAAATTGTTTGGGAACCGTGTTGTTCATCCGGGTTCCGCTACCTCCTGCAACTACTACGGCAAATTTTTTCATGTTACAAAAATAATAAATTGAATGGGGCTTAGAGAAGTAATAAGCAATATTAGTTTGTGCTAATTCTACCTACTCCTATTATTTTAAAATATTAAAGGGCATATGATTGTTAAACAGCCCGCTGAATTTTTGATAAAAGTACAAGAGGGCGATGCAAGAATGATGACCATAGCTATGCCTTTGCCGGGACAACAAATAGAAAAACTAATCTTTATAAATACCAATATAATTCTCTCCGGTACTTTTTTGCATGGCCCGGTACATGCCTGCGCTGTTGAAAAGCATCGCTGTATTTCCCTGTGCATCTACGCCTATCATTCCGCCTTCGCCCTGCATAGCTACCAATTTTACATGAACAACTTCGTTCATGGCCTGTTGCAAACTCATGCCTTTATATTCCATCAGGCAGCTCACATCGTATGCGGCCACTGCTCTTATAAAAGGTTCGCCATGGCCAGTGCAACTAATGGCGCAGGTTTTATTATTGGCATAAGTACCGGCACCGATCAGCGGGCTATCGCCGATGCGTCCGTATTTTTTATTGGTCATACCGCCTGTACTCGTTGCTGCTGCTATGTTTCCGAAGGCATCGCAGGCTACGGCACCAACGGTTCCGAATTTTTTATCTTTCATTAATTCTTCCAGCCCCTGGTGAGTATGATCTAAAGAATAGTTATCACTGTCCCGCATTTCTTTCCATTGATCGTAGCGGAATTGTGAGAAAAAATATTCATCAGGCTCTAATTTAATGCCTTGTTTTATTGCAAAATCATTGGCTCCTTTGCCACTTAAAAAAACATGGTTACTATTATTCATCACTTCTTCTGCCAGTTCAATAGGATTGCGTATATTCCGGACACCAGCCACAGCACCGGCTTCCAGCATCTTACCTTCCATAATAGCAGCGTCCATTTCCTGCACGCCTTTTTTTGTAAATACAGCACCACGGCCTGCATTGAACAACAGGTTGTCTTCTAATACCACGATGGCCGCTTTTACTGCATGGCTTGCGGTACCATCCTGTTCCAATACTGCAAACCCTGCTTTTAAAGCATCATCAAGGGCTTTTATATACGCCCGCTCTAACTCAGGAGTCATATCATCTTTTAAAATAGTGCCGGCGCCGCCGTGTATCACAAGAGAAAATGGTTGCATAAAAATTTAATAATTGAAGACTCAAAATTATTTAATTTACCGGCAAACAGGTTCAAATTTTTTTGTAGATTGATTGAAAGATAATGAAGGAAGCAGGGGTTCTGTTGGATAGTTGCTAAGAATTAACTTTCGGGAAAAGACATTTTAGTCTGAAAGGCTTTTAAAATTGAGTTACTCCGCAATAAAAATTATAGTTTGTCGATTTCTTTAGTTACTAAATAAATTTCCCTGTTCTTTTTTGCTTCTCCAAAAAAGAACCAAAAAAAGAGCCCCGAAATAGAATACAGCCCGATTTAAGGACAGTTTCCTGATTTAGCTTTTGTGCTACTGTGGCTTCATCATTTAAAATTCGTACTATATCTTAAAAAAGAAATCTCCTAAAATCGGCAACGATAACGAACATCTTTTTACCACACGTATCACTTCAATAACTCCTTACACTCCTGCAGCAATTTATTTTTATCAATTGCCACGGTACCTACTTCTTCGCAAACCAGGCCACCGGCAATATTGGCTATTTCTGCCATCAGCAATTTATTTTTGGTAGCAGCATATACTACTGAAGCAACTGCAATTACGGTATCTCCGGCACCACTTACATCTGCAATGCTGCGGATATGGGTTGGTACCAGGGCTTTTTCCTGTCCACTCTGATAGTAGACCCCTTTTTCCGAAAGCGTGATAAATGAAACGTTATGCTGCAATTGCTGCTGCAATTGCTCATGAATATTAGCAAGCAATTCTTCTGAAACTTCATCGCCGATAATATTTAATCCCTCTTTGGCTTCATGCAGGTTTGGCTTAAAAATATCTGCGTGTTTGTATGCAAAAAAGTTTTTTCGTTTTGGATCTACTGCAGTTAAAATATTATGCTGCCTGCATAAGGAAATAATTTTTTCGATGGCACTTTCTGTGAGTACGCCTTTATTATAATCTTCCAGGATCACAATACCCGGCTGCTCCTTTTTTATATAATCTGTAAAACGATCCAGTAATTTTTTTTCATCTGCTGCAGAAAGCATATTCGTAATTTCTGCATCTAACCGCATCATATGCTGGTTGCGGCTTATAATGCGGATCTTATTGGTTGTAACCCTGTCATCGCTTTTTACAAGGTAACGGGTATCAATATTATTATCATTCAATAAGCCGATCAACTGTTCGCCCTCTGCATCATTACCCAATAC
>JBDUCK010000374.1:0-3199 GCA_040003485.1 Ferruginibacter sp.
GACCGCCGGGCCCGCCGCCGCCGGCCGCCCCGCGTTCTGTGACCTGACGAACGGAGCTGTTCATGTCCCGTCCCACCATCGGCCTGCTGGTCGGTCTCGCCCTCGGACTCGCGATCGCCATCGACGGGTTCAGCGGGTTCCTCGTCACCGCCGTCGCCGCCGGGGTCGGTTACCTTCTCGGGACGGTCCTCGACGGCGAGCTGGACCTCAGCTCCTACCTCGGCGGTGGCGGCCGCCGCCGGCCGTGACCGCCGTGACCGTGGACCGCCCGGCCGGTGCGGCGGAGTCCGGCGGGGCGTCGCTGCCGGCCGCCGGGGTGCGGGGTCGGCTGGTCATCAACGACCGGGTGGTGGAGAAGGTGGCCGCCCGGGCGGTCAGCGAGGTGGACCTGGCCACCGGCGCCCCGCGGAGGGTGTTCGGGCAGACCCTGGGCCGGGCCCGGGAGGACTCACCGGCGCGCACCTCGGCCCGGGTCGATGGGGAACTGGTCACCGTGACGGTGTCGATGTCGGTGGCCTGGCCGGCCCCGGTCCGTGAGGTCGCCGCGCAGGTCCGCCGCCGGGTGGTGCAGCGGGTCGAGGAGATCGTCGGCCTGCGCGTCGCCGAGGTCGACATCGACGTGCCGACGCTGCTCACCGAGCACGCCCCGGCGCCGAGGGTGCGGTGAGCGGCATGCGACTGGTGAACCGGCTGCTCGCCGTCCTCGCCGCGCTGGCGGTCATCGCGGTCGGCGTCCTCATCCCGGTCGAGATCGTTCGGGCCGCCCTCGGCCGGCCGCATTGGCTGCTGCCGTGGGAGACGTGGACCGCGGACCTGACCCGTAACAGCTGGCAGGCCGGCCCGGTCCGGGCCGTCCTGTTCACCGTTGCGGCGGTCGGCCTGCTGCTGCTGTTCACCCAGCTGCGGCCCCGCCGTCCCACTGTGCTGGCGTTGGCCCCGCTCACCGCGGACGTGGCGGCGAGCACCACCCGGCGCAGCCTGCAGCAGACGCTGCAACGCGCCGCCACCGAGGTGGACGGGGTGGCCGCGGCCCGGGCCAGGGTCGGCCGCCGGAAGGCCACGGTCACCGCAACCGCCCACGTCCGCGACCCGGCCGGCCTGCTGGAGCAGGTCACCGAGCACGTCCGCCACCGGCTGGAGGGCCTGGCGCTGGCCCGCAGCCCACGGCTGAGCGTCCGCGTCCACGCTAGGGAGAGCCGATGAACCCGCGCGCCGACCGGGGCAACCGGGCCGTGCTGATCGTCCTCGGGCTGTTGCTGACCGCCGCCGCCGGGTTCGGCCTGGCGTTGAGCTACGGGGCGTTCGGCGCGGCCCGGGCCCGCCGGCCGGTGCTCACCCCGGCCACCCGCGACTTCGTGCACCGCAACCACGGCTGGTTCTGGCTGGCCGTCGCGGCCGCCGCTGTCGTGCTCGGGCTGCTCGCGCTGCGTTGGCTGCTCACCCAGATCGGCACCGACCGGGTCCGGCAGCTGCCGCTGGAACCGGACACCCGGGCCGGGTCGACCACCCTGGCCGCTGGGGCGTTGACCACCGCGGTGACCGGGGAGATCGAGAGCTACCACGGGGTGCGCCAGGCCGCGGCGCGGCTGCTGCACAACCCGCGACGCCCGGACCTCATCCTGTCCGTCGCGGTCAACGACCGGGCCGACCTGGCCGCGCTGCGCCAGCGGATCGAGGAACAGGCCATCGCCCACGCCCGGCAGACCGTCGGCCGGGACGCGCTGCCCGTCCAGCTGCAGCTACGGCTCGCCCCCGGCCCGGACCGGCAGCTCCGATAGACCGGCAGACCGGCAACTGCGCCTCGCGCGGACCCCCGTAGCGGCAGCATCCCCCCTGTCCGGGAGGCGAGCTGATGGGCCCGACGTCCCTCGCCGGGCCCCCCTCGTAGCGGCCGGGCTCGTCGCGACCGGCGCCCCGTGCAGGTTCAGGCAAGGCACGGGCCCGGGTCGCCGGGGTCGCCGGCTTGTCGAGGAGACATGGTGAGAGTCGCCAGCTGGCGGCGCTGATCTGCCTGTACCGCGCGGTGACCAGTTCGGCGAGGCCGTCGACGTGCTCGTGTCCGCCACCGGGGCGGCCACCCGCCCGGTACGGAAGGGCCCACGCTGCCCGCAGCCGCCGGTGAGCTGGCCTGGGTCGACCCTGCGGCTCTGGCACCCACGCGGCGCAGCGAAACAGCGGCGTTGGTGGAAGACCGGGCTACTGGCCGGGTGACTCCGCCTTGTGCTGTGCCCAGGCGTAGCCGAGTTGGAGGAAGTCGGCGCCGGCCACCGCGGTCAGCGTCATCGCCACCAGCCGAGTCGTCTGGGGGGCGAAGACGAGCCCGTACGCGAAGCCGGTGGCCGTCCACTGCGCGAGGCAGAACGGGCACGTCAGCAATTCACCGACCGCGTGCCGCAGCGGACCATCATCGTCGCGCACATCCTCGGCCAGCTCAGCGGGACCGGCCACCCCCTGGTAGCGAGTGAACGGCGCCCGCAACGCGCTGGTGATCGACTCCTTGCTGACGAGCCTGGCGAGCTTGTGCGTGGCTGCCGTGATCAGCAGCACCTCGAACGGGGATGGCGTGGGCAGGGTCCGGCGTCGGTTGCGAGCCAGTGCGCCGAGACCGAGCACCACCCCGCTGTAGATCGTCATGCCACCCAGGTACGCACCGAGCGGGCGGCGCTCGCCCTGCGCGCGCTCGGCGGCCTCGTGGCGCACCTGCTGGACCAGCTTGCCTCGAGACTTGGCACTCACGGTCAGTACTGTGCCCGGACCGGTGTGCGGTAACACCGGTACTCGCCCCGCGGCGCGCAGAGCCCGGAGCAGAGCCCGTCGGAACCGGGCCGAAACTCGCCAGCATGTGACCTTGGCCGCTGCGCACCCCACGTAGCGTCCGCCCCAGCCTTGGCTCCAGGCCAGAGGGGGCGTTCCTAGCGACTCAACGGTGCGGTGGCTCCGTCACTGGGCCGAGCGTCCGGCTCGGCCTGGACGACGGTCGAACATCTCGCCGAGTCGCTGGAGCTGCCCGGCGCCGAGGGGCTCCCGCGGTCGTGCTGGTCGGAGCAGTCCGACGGCCCCCCGCGCTGCAGACGCTGGCGATCCTGCAGATGCACACCGAACTCGACCCGGCGGCCCGGGCGCTGGCCCGGCGGGTGATCGCTCCCGGCTACCTGCTCGCGGTCTACCGGCAGCCGACGAAGAGTCTGTGAGAGGAGCC
>JBDUCK010000375.1:0-3190 GCA_040003485.1 Ferruginibacter sp.
AATAAATGTAGTCACTACAGCTGTTCCTTTTTTAAGAATTTCTCCGGATGCAAGGTCAGGCGGTATGGGCGACCTTGGGGTGGCAACATCTGCAGATGCCAATTCTGCTTTTTGGAACCTGGCAAAAACTCCTTTTAACACCAGCAAAGGCGGCGTATCTTTAACATATACACCCTGGTTAAAAGGTCTGGATATCAATGATGTTTATTTAGCGTCAGTATCAGGCTATTATAAATTGGACGAAAGACAGGCTATTTCTGGTTCTTTAAGATATTTTAGTTTAGGAAATATCCAGTTTACTGATAATAATGGAAGTGAGTTGGGACAGTATCGTCCAAGAGAATTTGCAATAGATGCAGGCTATTCAACCAAATTATCAGAAAAACTGAGTATAGGGCTCATGCTGCGGTACATCAATTCAAGTTTGGCGAGCGGCGATCCTAATAATAGTGGTACAATTTACAAACCCGGTACTTCTGTTGCTGCAGATTTAAGTATGTTTCATACAGGTATTAAAGAAGATGGCTCCGGATTAAATTACGGAGTAACACTTAGTAACCTGGGAACTAAAATTTCTTATACCAATGATGCTACACAAAAAGATTATATCCCGGCTAATTTGGGAATGGGGGTTGCCTATACAAAAGTATTTGATGTAAACAGCAAGATTACTTTTGGATTGGATTTGCATAAATTACTGGTACCTACCCCTCCGGCTATTGGAGATAGCGAAGGGCTGGTGAAATACAGGAACCAGGGTGTTGTTGGGAGTTGGTTCAGTTCTTTTGGTGATGCACCGGGTGGTTTTTCAGAAGAACTGAAAGAATTCCAGGCTTCATTAGGCGCAGAATTCTGGTATCAGAATCAATTTGCTTTAAGAGCAGGTTATTTTTACGAAAACCCAGCCAAGGGCAACAGAAAATATTTCACTGTGGGTGCAGGACTAAAATACGAAACCTTTGGTTTAAATTTCTCTTACCTGCTGCCTTCCGGCAATGGTGTTAACCGCAATCCTTTATCAAACACATTGCGCTTTAGTCTTATTTTCGACTTTGGCGACAATACCGTAGCAGAAGCCAAATAAATTAATCTATATTCTTGTTTAAAAGCGTCCTGAGTTCATCAGGGCGCTTTTGTTTTTTACAATCGTACATTTGCGCTTATTGTACATTTAAAAAAATCTATAATGAGTTTGCGAATTGGCTTTGGTATTGATTTTCATCAATTGGTTACCAACAGAGAATTTTGGCTGGGAGGTGTAAAAATTGATCACGATAAGGGAGCTTTAGGGCACAGTGATGCCGATGTATTGTTACATGCCATTTGCGATGTCATGCTCGGTGCAGCATGTCTCGGTGATATTGGAGTACATTTTCCAGATACTGACAACTCCCTTAAAAATATCGACAGTAAAATTCTGTTGCAAAAAAGTTTTGAGCTGATTAAAAAAGCGGATTATAAAATTGTAAATATTGATAGCAGTCTTTGCCTGCAGGCTCCTAAAATAAAAGATTATATCCCCCAGATGCAACGTGTGATTGCCAGCATACTGTCTTTAGAAATAACAGATGTTTCTATAAAAGCTACTACCACAGAAAAAATGGGTTTTGTTGGCCGGGAAGAGGGTCTGGTTGCCTATGCCACCATATTATTAGAAAAATAAACCTGCCAAACAGGTATTAAAATTTCACCTTACTATTATAAATCTTATTCACATCATTACCTTTGCTGCCATGCAAAAAATAGCCATTAACATTATCAATCAATCTAACAATGAATTGCCTTCCTATGCAACCGAAGGTTCAGCGGGTATGGACTTAAGGGCAAATATCCCGGAGCCGGTAATATTGCAATCATTGGAACGTACATTATTACCCACAGGCTTATTTATTGAGTTGCCCAATGGATATGAAGCACAGGTGCGGCCAAGAAGCGGTTTGGCCATTAAACACGGCATTACCTGTTTAAATACTCCCGGCACAATCGACAGTGATTACAGGGGCGAAATAAAAGTGATACTGATTAACCTGAGTAAAGAGCCGCAGACAATCAATCATGGGGATAGAATTGCCCAAATGATTATTGCATCCGTTACAAAAGCCGATTTGATATTGGTACAACAATTGAATTCAACGGCAAGAGGTGAAGGCGGGTTTGGACATACCGGTAAAAAATAAAATTCATAAAAATGAAATTCAATATCTCTTACAAAAGTATACGCCTGATTATTTTTTGTTTATTGTCAGCAATTACTATTAGTAGTTGCAGAACTGCAAAAAAAATACAGGCGTCAGTTTCAAAAAAAGATTCTGTATCTATACGCATTACCAAATCCTCTGCCGAGGATTCACTTTTAATGGTAAAACATGCATTGTCTGATTTGCGAAGTAAACAAATTGATTTTAAAACATTTTCCGGCAAAATAAAAGTTGATTATCAAAACAGTAAAGGCGATCAGCCCAATATAACCGCTTATGTAAGGATATTAAAAGATAGCCTGATCTGGATATCAGGATATGCTACAATTTTTAATATTGAAGCCTTTAGAGTACTGATAAATGAAGACAGTGTTTTTGTTATAGATAAAATAAACAAGCAGGTACAATACCGGTCCATGGATTATCTGCAGGAAGTAACAGAAATCCCTTTTGATTTTAAAACCCTGCAAAACCTATTAGTCGGCAATACCGTTTTTCTTGAAGACAGTGTGGTAAGTTATAAGGAAACGGAATCAAAAATCTTGCTGGCCACGCTGGGGAAATATTATAAAAATTTACTTACAATAGACAAAAGCAATCATTACCTGGTGCACAGCAAACTGGATGACGTTGACATTAACCGCAACAGAACGGCTGACATTACCTACAATAATTTTGAAACAAACAACGGCATTAACTTTTCAACCTACCGGCAAATAACAGTATCAGAAAAAAATAAATTAGACATTCAGCTAAATTTTAAACAGTGGGAGTTTAACAAAGATTTGACGATAATATTTACCATTCCGAAAAATTATAAAGTCAAGTAGCCGTTATTTGTAATTATGCTCATCTGTCAGTTTTATGCAAGCAATTATTTGCCTGCTGAATTGTATTTTTTATCCCGTAAATTCAGCACATGACCAAAATCGTTGTCACTTTTCTTTCTGTATTTATTTTGCCGGTATCTTCTCTTAAATCAGGCCTGCCGC
>JBDUCK010000376.1:0-3189 GCA_040003485.1 Ferruginibacter sp.
CTGAATTATTTTTACCAGCAAACAAAAAATGATATTACGCTGGAGTATGTTTTACTGAAGGGCCAGAATGATTCTCTTAAAGATGCAGAAGAACTGGTAGCCGTGTATCGTCAGATACCAACCCACCTGGTAAATGTTATTGAATATAATCCGGTTGCAGGCATCCCTTTTATAAAATCTGATGAAGACACTACGCAGCTCTTTACCGATCACCTGGCAAAAAATAAAGTAAATGTAAGGGTGCGCCGCAGCCGTGGAAAAGATATAGATGCAGCCTGCGGACAATTGGCCAATAAGGATAAAATACCTGCATAATAATAAAATTGAATCGAAACTTACATGCCGCTTATTTAGCGGCTTTTCCATTTTAATAGGTTCCAGATCCTTTAACAAAGTATTTATTAAACTTTGGGAACCTGCCGGCGTCTATCCTGTACACAATTACAAAAAAATAAAAATTATGAAAAAAATATTAGCCTTATCGTTAGCCTTTGCTGTAATAACAATGAGTGTTTCTGCCCAGCAAAAAAGAGAAATGAAGGGAGAGAAACATGCCATGCACCATGGCCATCATAGTAAAGGAATGATGATGAAAGACATGAATTTTACTGATGCGCAAAAAACACAGCTAAAAGCCAATCGTGAATCATATAAAACCCAAATGCAGGCACTGAACAAAAATGAAAATATTACAGTAAAAGAGCAGAGAGACAGAAAGCAGGCTTTACGCACCGAACAAAAAGCAAAAATGCAGGCCTTGCTTACCCCGGAGCAGAAAACTAAAATGACAGAATCAAAAGCTAAAATGCAGGCGAAAAGAAAGGAAATGGGCGAAAAAAGAATGGGCATGATGAAAACCAAACTGGGCCTCAGTGATGAGCAGGTGTCAAAATTAAAAACACAAAATGAAGCCACACATGCTCAGATGAAAACACTTAAGGAAGATCAATCTCTTAGCAGGGCTGATAGAAAAGAAAAGATGAAAGCAATAAAAGATGCAGCACACGAACAACGCAAAAGCATATTCACTGCCGACCAAATGAAAAAAATGGACGAAATGAAAAAATCACACGGCAATAAAGATTGGAAACAATCCAAAAAATAACCTTATTAAACCCCTGGATCCTGGAGGCGCAAAGTTTGCGCCTTCTTTTTTATTAGACACATACCTCTTCCTAAGGCTTAAAATATAAAATATTACCTTCGCTGCTCAACTACTGTTGTAAAACAGCAAAACTTTAAAACAATGAGCCAGTCTCCCTTTCAAAAATTTGTAGCCCCAAAAAAGAACAGCGTAGTTAAAGAAGAATTTCGCCAGGAAAAAAAGAAAGCCCGCAAAGAAAAAAATGCCTACTTCGATAAACTGAAAGAAGAAAAGTACCAGGCCAGGATGGCTAAAAAAAATCCAGTACCCCGCCCGCCAAAAGCGGAAGATCCGGTGAGAGGCTCCGACCACAAAACGCAATACAACAAACCAAGAAGTACAGCTAGTACAGGTGAAACAACAACTGACACCGTAATGCCATTGAATAAATTCTTAGCGCATTGTGGTGTTTGCAGCCGCAGGGAAGCAATTGCATTAATTGGAAAAAACCTGGTAAAAGTAAACGGTATAATTGTAACAGAACCTGGTTACAAAGTACAGCCTACAGACGACATCTATTACAATACTAAAAAGCTTTTTGTTACAAAAAACCTGGTTTATATTTTATTAAATAAACCCAAAGACTACATTACTACCACCGACGACCCTCAAGGGCGCAAAACTGTTTTGCAGCTTATTCAAAAAGCCACTACCGAAAGAGTGTACCCTATCGGCAGGCTGGATAGGAATACATCAGGTGTATTATTATTAACAAACGATGGTGACCTTACCCAAAAATTATCTCATCCGAGTTACGAAATAAAAAAGATCTACGAAGTAAAACTTGATAAGAATTTAACTAAAACAGATTTCGATAATATCCTCGACGGTGTCACACTGGAAGACGGTATTATACTGGTTGACAGTTTAGCTTATGCAGATTCTAAAGATAAATCCATTATAGGTATAGAGATACATAGCGGCCGCAACCGCATCGTACGCCGCATTTTTGAAAGTCTTGGCTACGACGTAAAAGGTCTGGACAGGGTGATGTATGCCGGGCTAACCAAAAAAAATGTTGAACGCAGTAAATGGCGTTACTTAAGCGAAAAAGAAATACGCCTGCTTAAATACATGAATGAATCTAAAAAGAAAACGAATAAAATAAATCTGCAGGACGCCGAACAGGTTGCTAAAAAAAATATTGAGGTTGAAACCAAACCGGAAAAAGAAAAGAAGCTTACTGATAAAGAAATTTCTCAGGCCATTGAAGAAATAATACCGAAAGCAAAGAAAAAGTACGAGGATAAAGAAGTAAAAATTCCAAAAGCAAGAAAATTTAAAACGCATAGCGAAAAGAAAAACCACCAAAATAAGAACGTTGGCAAAAAATAAATATACCATCGTTTTTGAAAACGATGATCTCGTCGCTATTCACAAACCTTCCGGCTTGCTTACTATCCCTGACCGGGAGCAATCAGAGAAATCATTGAAGGAGTACCTGGTAGAAAAATATACCAGCATTTTTACTGTGCACCGTTTGGATAAAGACACCAGTGGCTTGGTACTGTTTGCAAAAAACGAAGCCACACATAAATATTTATCCAAACTTTTTGAAGACAGAAAAGTTGAAAAATATTATTTAGGCATAGTAACAGGACAACCGGCAAATACCACGGGCACCATCGATGCACCTATAACAGAGCATTTAACGCACAAGGGTTTAATGACCATTCATAAAAGCGGCAAGCCATCACAAACCAGTTATGAAGTACTCGATGCCAACAAACATTTTTCCCTGGTTTCTTTTAAACTGCATACTGGCCGCACCCATCAAATACGGGTGCATAGCAAAAACATTGGCCATCCCCTCGCCTGTGATCCTTTGTATGGAGATGGCAAACCTTTAATGCTTTCTTCGGTGAAAAAGAAATTCAAACTAAGCAAACACGATGATGAGGAAAGACCGATGATAAGCAGACTGGCACTGCATTCCTACAAACTCATTTTTGATGATGCTGCTGGTAAAAAAATAGAACTGGTGGCAGAAATGCCAAAAGAATTCCGGGCATTGATGCAGCAATTAAAAAAAGTAAATTAAAAAA
>JBDUCK010000377.1:0-3172 GCA_040003485.1 Ferruginibacter sp.
TCTTTAATATTTTTTGCAGCTACCATTAAGTTATTAATTTTAAAACCTGGTGGATATAAGATTTTTGCCGGATAAAAGTAAAAATGAAAAAGCTGCAGCAGAAAATAGTGCTTTTAGTTATAGGATTAAATGCCTTTTCATTAATTGTGTTTTCACAAAATTTAACCAACCCGACAGAAAAAAACAGCGAGGCAATAAACATAACAATTAAGCAAAACCTCCAGTTCGGAGTTTTTTCACAGGGGGCAGGTGGTGGAACGATTATAATTTCTCCTGAAGGATCCAGGTCGGTTACCGGTGCTATACTGCCCTTAAACTTCGGTCTTAATTATTTTCAATCAGTACTGGAAGTAGAGGCGCCGCAGGGTTCCATTATTTCTATTATTAACGGGCCAGATGCAGTGCTTACAGGGAGCAATGGTGGTACAATGACTTTGCAGATTGGAAAATCTAACCCGGTTAGCCCGTTTTACCTAAGCCTTGGCCCCCCGGCAAAAACAGCGCTTAATATTGGAGGAACATTAATCGTAGGAAATACTTCGGTATCACCGCCGGGCACATACAGTGGCAATTTTTATATTTCATTTATCCTGGAATAACAATATCCAACAATATCCAATAAAACAAAAAAATTGATTAACCGGCATGCCTTTTTTAATCTGAAGTTTTTAAAAAGAAGGCTTTATATTATCTGCAGTTTTGCAATATTGTTTGCAGCCGGCATCTTAATGCCAAAGCATGCTTATGCCCAGGAAGATACGACCTACGATGAAATTATTGCCACCCTCAGCATACAGAATATCGGCAGCGCTGAGATACCAGCAATTATTTTAAAAGAAAAGGCTTACCTACCCATCAGGGATCTTTTTGATTTTCTTAAAATTAAAAGCACTATTTCTCCGGGCACAGATATAATATCAGGCTTCTTTATCAATCCTGCCGCCCCTTATGTTATAAACAGGATGAAGAATACCATTCTTTATAATAATATCTTATTGCTGTTAAATAAAAACGACATCATTTTTGCAGAGAACGACTTTTATCTTAATACAGACTATTTCGGAAAAATTTTCGGAATACCATGTGAGTTTAATTTTCGCAGCCTTACTATAAAACTTACAACTAACATAGAATTACCTGTCATGCGGGAGCAGCAGCAAAATACGATGCGGCAGAATCTTACCAGTTTAAAAGGAAATATAAAGGCCGATACCATTATTAAAAAACATTTTTCTATGTTTCATCTGGGCACATTGGATTGGGACATTGCTTCACTACAGGCAAATAATTTTAAAAATAACAGGCTCAGCATGGGGTTAGGCGGCATAATTGCCGGCGGAGAAGCAAGTGTATTTGTTAATTATAACAGCAGTATTCCTTTTGCTTTAAGCAACCAGTTTTATTTGTGGAAATACGTAAATAACGATGCACGGGCCATAAAGCAGGTAAGTGCCGGCAGAATAACTACTGCTTCCACTGTGTCTCTACTGGCTCCTTTAAATGGAGTTCAGGTCAGCAATATTCCTACAACATATAAAAAATCTTTTGGATCATATTTAGTGAGTAGTACCACAGATCCGGACTGGATTGTAGAGCTATATGTAAATGATGTGCTGGTAAATTTTACCAAAGCAGATGGTGCAGGTTTTTTTACTTTTGAGGTTCCGCTTATATATGGGAGTTCTAAAATAAAGTACCGGTTTTATGGGCCATGGGGAGAAGAAAAATTTAGTGAGCAATCTATAAATATTCCGTTTACTTTTTTACCGGAAAATCATTTTGAATATGCTTTATCTGCCGGTGTTATTGCCGATAAAGAAAGCAGTAAATTTTCCAGGCTCAGTTTAAATTATGGTTTAACCAAACGGGTTACAATTGGTTCCGGCGCTGAATATCTTTCATCAGCACCCGGCACTAAATTAATGCCATTCGTAAATGCATCCGTAAGGTTGGGGGCTTCACTTATTTTTTCGGGCGAACATACTTACGGCGTGGTTACAAAAGCTAATTTAAATTACCGCTTTCCAAGTAAATTACAACTCGATGTAACTTTCGCAAAATATGTCCCCGGCCAAACGGTAGTAAGATTAAGTTACCTGGAGGAGAAAAAAGCCGTGTTATCAATGCCATTATATGGCAAACATTTTAGCGGATTCAGCCGGCTTACTTTGGATAGGGTTACTCTCCCCGACGGAAAATTTACCAGTGCCGAATTTTTATTGGGGGGCATGGTTGCAGGCATAAGTGCGAATATTACAACTTATGCATTGATAGAAAAAATGCCAATTATTTATACGAAAGTTTCTACCACTTTCCGGCTGCCAAAGGGAGTAAGGTTTACGCCGCAGCTACAGTATGAGTATGAGCAAAAGAAATTCAGTACCGTAAGAGCAGAAATAGAAAAAAGAATTTTCAGAAATAGCTTTGTAAATTTTGCCTACGAAAAAAATATTATTGCCCGCAGCAGCGGTTGCATTTTTGGGCTCAGGCATAATTTTTCTTTTGCACAAACGGGCTTTTCTGCAAAGCAAAGCAGGCAGTCAACACTAATATCAGAAACGGCCGGTGGCGGCTTATTTTTTGATAATAAAGCTGGTTTTATAAATGCCAATAATCAAAAAAATGTTGGAAAAGGCGGCCTGGTTATTTTACCTTTTTTAGATTATAACTGTAATGGCAGGCGGGATAAAAATGAACCCGATGTGTTAGGCCTGATTGTACGGGTTAATGGAGGGAGGATAGACCGGGATGATAAACAGGCGGCGATAAAAGTTTCTGCACTGGAAGCATACAATAAATATTTTGTTATGCTGGACGAAAACAGTTTTGATAACCCCGCCTGGAAAATTTCAAATAAAATAATTGAAGTAACAGCACAGCCCAATAATTTTATGCTTATCGAAGTGCCGGTAGCAGTTGTGGGAGAGGTTTCGGGCTATGTATATTTACAAAGCGGTAAAACAAAAAATGGCCTGGGCAGAATAATTATAAATATTTACAATGACAGGCGTCAACTGGTTGGTAAAACACTGAGCGAATTTGATGGCTATTTTAATTTTTTCGGGTTGGCTCCCGGCAATTATACTGCCTCAACTGACGAGGCACAATTGGCAAAAACAAAATTTAAAAATGAAAGCCAACCATGGAGTTTTAAAATTCAATCAAAAAAAGA
>JBDUCK010000378.1:0-3169 GCA_040003485.1 Ferruginibacter sp.
AAACCGGCAGCATATCCTACCGCTGTATTAAAAGATCCTGTAGTGTTGTTGTATAAAGCTCCATTCCCGATACCGGCATTATAAGAACCGGTTGTGTTGTTATGAAGAGTTGTTGTTCCTATAGCAGTATTATCAAAACCGAATGTGTTCTTCACCAAAGACTGCGACCCAAAAGCCGCATTATTATAACCGGTTATACTACTGTTTAATGACATATAACCAGTACTGGCATTATTATATCCAATAGTATTTGAATAAAGTGCCAAGCTCCCTACAGCGGTATTAGTCGCCCCTGAAGTATTCGAGTATAAAGAGAGATTCCCAGTTCCCGTATTGTCCTGTCCTGTATTGCTGGAACCAACATTTCTTCCTGCAAAAAAATTTCCATTACCTTTTATGGATAGTACAGGAAAAAAATTTATACGATACAGCGAATCGGTATTGATACTTCCTGATCTTACATCAAGTTTGAATGCAGGAGTTGTGGTACCGATGCCAACGTTTTGGGAGAAGCATTTTGAAAAAACAGGAATGATAATTATGATAATTAATATTTTTTTCATGTAATTATTTTTTTGTGATGAGCCATTCGATTTGCTTTTTCATTTCGGCATTTTGTTTTTGTTGTAATTCATACAGCCTTTTTATTTCAGCAATTTGGTTTTGCTGCAATGCGTTTTGCTGCTTTTGCGATTCATTTTGCTCTTTTAATTCTTTAATTTCATCTTGCTGCTCCTGTATAGCCTTAATTGCTACTACGCTAAAATTTGTATAAGAAATACCGAGATAACCATCATCTTTCACATCAACAAACTCAGGAAATATTTTTTGTACATCCTGCGCAATGAAGCCCCAGAGTAGTGGATCATCAACACTGTTGGTTTTGTAATGAAATTTTTTTGGGGACAAAGCCATCACTTTATCAAGTGTGTTTTCTAACGGAGTTATATCTTTTTTTAACCGGACATCAGATGGATTTATGTATGCACCTGTGGTTGGATTAATGTATGTGTACAGGCCATCATTATACTCAAACACATAATTGTTGGAAGGGTCAATAAGTGTACGCCAGTGGTTGGTATTACCAGATCTTTGTAATCTTATACCCCGTAGTTTATCTCCTCCCGCATCGGTATGTTGAATGATATGTAAATCAGTTAAAGGCATCGAATTATTAATCCCTACATTAGTGTGGTAGGTTGAGGTGCCTCCCAAAGCAAGACAATTGCTGCAATCAACTTTACCTTTTGCTCCAACTACCGTGGCAAATGAAAGATTAGTGCTGGTAACATCTGCACCTTCGCCAAGCATAGTTAAGTCATAACCTGTATTATTTGAATACCCTGCTCCATCTCCGAAAAAAGAATTTACACTACCCGTAGTATTATTGTAACCAGAACGGTAGCCGAAAAATGAATTTACAGAGGCAACATTGTAATATCCGGCTTCATACCCCAAAAAAGCATTTTCAGAACCGTCTTTAGTGGAATAGCCCGACTGGTAACCTATAAAGGTGTTTCCACCTCCACTAACATTAGAATAGCCAGCTCCATATCCTATAAAAGAATTATAAAACCCTGTAGTGTTTGAATAGCCTGCAGAGGCACTGGCAAAAAGATTATTATGACCCGTGGTATTAAAGTATCCCGCCTGATCTCCTATAAAAACATTTGAACCCGAAGTAGTATAATAACCCGATTTATTACCAATAAAACAATTACTGTTGCCGGTGATATTAGAAAAACCAGCCTTACTTCCTACAGCTACATTTTTGGCTATGGCACTATTTTGATTGTAAAGAGCAGAATCGCCAAGAGCTATATTATTAGAGCCAGTGATATTTGCAACCAAAGCAAAAACGCCAATGGCGACATTGCTATAACCAATAGTATTATTAAATCCTGCCTGGCTTCCTGAGAAAGTATTTCCATTTCCGGTAGTATTTTTATTACCAGCAAAATATCCTGCAAAGTAATTATGAATGCCTGAAGTGTTGCCATTGCCAGCTCCCGCACCAAAAAAAGAATTCCCTGCACCGCTGCTATTAGCAATGCCGGACTGATACCCGAAAAAGGAATTATAACTGCCAGTCGTATTCGAATATCCACTGGCGGAGCCAGCAAATGAATTAAAAGAACCCACATTAAGTTGCCCGGACTGCGCTCCTGTAAAGAGATTACCAATCCCTTTTATTGATAGAACAGGGAGATTGTTAATACGATAAACAGAATCAGTATTGATGCTCCCTGATTTTACGTCCAGTTTAAAAGCAGGTGTAGTTGTGCCTATACCTACGTTTTGAGAAAAGCATTCTAAAATGATAAAGATTGTAGCCAGAATTAAAAATATTTTTTTCATAAAAGTCATTTACTGTTTAAAAGCAATTCTATTTGCTTTTGCATCTTGTCGATTTGTTTTTGTTGCTTTTCAATGATGGCTTGTTGTTCCTGGATTGCTTTAATTGCTACTACACTAAAATTCGTGTAGGCCATACCGAGATATCCATCATCTTTAGTAGTAACAAATTCAGGAAATACTTTTTGTACATCCTGTGCGATGAAGCCCCAGAGTAATGGATCATCAGCGCTATTGGTTTTGTAATGAAATTTTTTCGGCGCCAAAGCCATCACCTTGCCAATAATACTTTCTAATGGCGCTACATCTTTTTTTAATCGCATATCAGAAGGATTGATATATGCGCCGGTGGTTGGATTAATATATGTGTACAAATTATCATTATATTCAAACACATAATTGTTGGAAGGGTCTATAAGTGTGCGCCAATGATTGGTATTTACGGATCGTTGCAACCTGATGCCACGCAGTTTATCGGCACCGCCATCGGTATATTGAATTATGTGTAAGTCAGTAAGTGGTGTAGGGTTGTTTATACCAACGTACGCATGATATGGGCCTGTACCGCCAAGTGTGAGACAATTGCTGCAATGCGCATTGGCGTAGGAACCTATTGCAGTGGCGGCAGTTAAATTAGAAAAAGACACATCGGCAAAAAAGCCCAATGCGGTATTATAAGAGCCCGTAACGTTGTTATGAAGCGCTGCACTGCCGAAACCTGTATTTGCAATGCCTGTAGTATTTAATGCCAACGCAATGGTGCCATTTGCCGTATTCGAATTGCCTGAAATGTTTGCATTTAATGCCTGGTTTC
>JBDUCK010000379.1:0-3147 GCA_040003485.1 Ferruginibacter sp.
CTTTTATCAACTAATATCTGTCTAAATGTTTTTGTGTTTTTAAGGATTGTACTGTCTTTATTTTCTGCAGCATATAACCAAAGTTGCAGGTGTGGCCTTTTCCTGGAGGCCTTAATAAATTCCAGCGCATTGCTTACTGATCCGGTTTTGCCTGCATAATCAAAATCTGCAGAAAGAATTCCTGCTTTATCTATTTTATCAGCGTTGTTCCAGGCAATATCAAAAGCACTTATTCCGGCCCGTGCACAGCCCACTGTGGCAATTGATTTAAATTTCCGGAGAGCCACTTTCTTTTTTATAAAGGGATAAAGTTCATTACGGATAAAATTATTGTATTTGCCCGGGCCGGTTTTTTCATCTGCGCCTGACAAACCGTATTCATCCACATTTCCCGCAATACCAACAAGGGTTAAGGGTTGTATCAATTTATTTTTATACAGGCTGTCGATAATTTTTTTTGCTTCTAACTGCTGCAGGTCCGCTCCATTATTCAGCAGTAATAAATTCATTTCCTCTTTATCCGCCGACATAGGAGTAGTAATAACAGTAAGCACTACATGCCGCTGCAGGTGCCGGCTGTAAATACTATCAGCCTGTTGTTTTACCGGATGTTTACAACTGAAAAATAAAAGGGAAATACTCAGGAAGCAACAGGTTGTTTTATAATTCATGTGATGTTTTTTTTAAACAACTAAAATATAAATTTTGGCGGCAACGGCATAATCTCTTATTTTTGCAATGCGAAGTAGAGCAGCGGTAGCTCGTCGGGCTCATAACCCGAAGGTCAGAAGTTCGATCCTTCTCTTCGCAACAAAAAGAAGCCTGGATTAGTCCGGGCTTCTTAATTAAACGCATCTGGAGATCAGGTGTTTTCTTTATTTATTAAATAATTTAATTATTTGCATCTACAATATTTTAGCCATTTCTTTGTTCTATTATTAATCCCAAACTAAACATTATGAAAAAAACAATTCTATCTGCACTATTACTTTCTACAGTATTGTTCAGTTGCAAAAAAGATAACAAAAATTGTGATCTTAATACAGCAAACTTTGCCGGATCTTATAAAACAGTATCAATTAAATATAAAGCCACTCCTTCATCGGCAGAAATAGACGTCTTTTCTAGCTATGATGCCTGCGAAAAAGATGATCTCGTAATTTTCAATGCGAACGGGACTTATACAACAACTGATTCTGGAGTAAAATGTACACCGACTACTCCTGATGATGGTGGGGCATGGTCTTTAATTGGCAGCGAATTGACGGTAGATGGAGAAACAGGTACTGTAACATCTTTTGATTGTAACAACGCAAGCATTAATACTAAAGATAACAGCACAGGAGAATCTTCTACCATTTCATTAGTAAGGCAGTAATCAAATAAAATATGATAGTTTTGCCGGGCTGCTAACCCGGCATTTTTATATAATGAAATCAGGTTTTGTAAATATTTTTGGTAAGCCCAATGCGGGTAAAAGTACCTTGCTCAATGCGCTAATGGGCGAAAAGATGGCGATTGTTTCTCATAAGGTGCAAACCACCCGTCACCGCATAAAAGCTATTCTTACAAATGACAACTACCAGATCATTTTTTCTGATACACCTGGTATTATTGATCCCAAATATAAACTTCACGAAAAAATGATGCAGGCTGTAAAAGGCAGCCTGGAAGATGCGGATGTAGCATTGTTAATAGCTGATGCCAGGGAAGACACAAAAGAAAGCCATGAGATTTTTAAAAGCCTTCGGCTGAAAGCACCGGTGATTGTAATTTTAAATAAGGCAGATGCGGTAAAAGATGATGCAGCTTTAGCAGCCGTAAAAGTTTTTTACGAAGAACAGGAATATTGCAAAGAAGTATTGGTGATTTCGGCATTAAAGAAAACAGGTATAGAGGTTTTGCTGGAGCATATACTTAATTATCTGCCCGAAGGACATCCTTTTTATGAAGGGGATGACCTGAGCGATCTGCCGACAAAGTTTTTTGTGAGTGAACTTATACGGGAAAAAATATTTCAACTTTACCAGGAAGAACTGCCTTACCACACCACCGTACTGGTGCAGGAGTTTAAAGAGAAAACAACTTTAATAAAAATTTCTGCAGATATTATTGTCCAGCGGGATACGCAGAAGGGAATTATTTTGGGAGAAGGCGGAAAGATGATTAAACAACTCGGCACACTTGCAAGGAAAGACATAGAAGAATTTTTAGACAGTAAAGTTTTTTTAGAGCTTTATGTAAAAGTGCGGCCCAAATGGAGAGACAGTGATTTGTATTTAAAGGAATATGGATATTAAATGAAAAATGGATAATTGAATAACGGATAATTTGCTGAGCTGAAAATTTTTATAAATTAAAAGCCATTACCAATTGTAAAAATGATTATCCATCATCAATTAAAAAATTATTAATTAAAAAAATGAGTTTTACAGTAGCAATAACAGGAAGGCCCAATGTAGGGAAGAGTACATTTTTTAACCGGTTGCTGGAGCAGCGTAAGGCTATTGTAGATGATACAAGCGGCGTTACCAGGGACAGGCAGTATGGGGTGGCAGAGTGGATCGGCAAATCATTTAACCTGATTGATACCGGTGGTTTTGTAGCAAAAACGACAGATGTGTTTGAAGTAGAGATACGCAAGCAGGTACTGATTGCGATTGAAGAAGCTAATGCTGTTATTTTTATGGTGGATGCAGCAACAGGCATTACCAACCTGGATGAGAGTATGGCCGACATGCTTCGCAAAAGTAAAAAGCCGGTTTTTCTGGTAGTAAATAAAGTAGATAATCATTCCCGGCTTTTGGAAGCCAGCGAATTTTACAGCCTCGGGTTTGAACATATTTTCTTTCTTTCTTCCATAAGTGGAAGCGGCACCGGGGAACTGCTTGATGCCATTGCAGCACTTATTTCTGATAAAGATTCTGAGGAAGCATCTGCGGTGAGTGACGTTCCTAAATTTGCCATCATCGGACAGCCAAATGTGGGAAAATCTTCTTTATTAAATGCCCTGATAGGCAAAGAAAGAACAATCGTAAGTGATATAGCAGGCACTACCCGGGATACGATTCACACTCAGTACAATTTATTTAATAAAGAATTTATTTTAATTGATACAGCAGGTATACGCCGTAAAACAAAAGTGCA
>JBDUCK010000380.1:0-3143 GCA_040003485.1 Ferruginibacter sp.
GATTTCTAAATTTTAATAACACGGCAGTAATTTCATGTTGTTTTAATTCTTCGGCTTCGTTAGGATCTTCTTCTTCTTTAGCTGCAACGCCATTGACCTTTTTTTCTTCATGCTGTTCATGCATTTGCCACACACTTTCTATATTGCCGATTATTAAATTATCAATAATAGAGCCACTGGGTTTTGCTATTCCGGTTACTACATAATGATGGGCCTTATGCACTTCACCACCTTCTTTATCGCCATGTGTTCCAAAAAATGTGTTCCCTAATTTTAATTTTAAAATACTTGCTGCGGTACTGCCCACCACCACTTCAAAATCGCTGGCGTATAATCTTCCCTGTTCTATGCTGGCATTGTATTTATCTAAGTAAGCAGTAGTAGTTCCTAAAACGCTGTAGCCTTTGTAAGAGTCGCCATAAGCCAATGGTATAGCACTTTCTACAAAGGGGTGCTTCATCCACACTTCAGCCTCGGCATATTTAATATTTCCGGTTGGTGCATCAATATGATATACTGCGGATAAAATCATTTGCAATGGGCTACCCTTTGCGCCCAATACCATATCTACTCCTTTGATGTCATTGGTAAACTGTTGCTCAATTTGTTGCTGTACCAAAAGCAATAAAGAAATAATGCCCACACTTACCGTAAGCAGCAACCAGCCCAATAAAAAATTTAATGGTTTATTAAATATATTTTTTATGGCGATTTTAAATATCATGACAAAGCTATTGATTGATGAAAGAGTTGTTTCAACCGGCTATCGTGTGTTACGATTACCAATGCAGTATTGAATTGTATTGCCTGCTGTTGCAATAATCGGGCAACAGCAAAACAATTTTCATCATCCAAACTGCTGGTTGGTTCATCTGCCAGCAACACTGCCGGATTATTTATTAATGCCCTTGCTATAGAAACCCGTTGCTGCTGGCCAATACTTAATTGCGAAGGCTTTTTATTTTTTTGAGATGCCACGCCGAGTGACTCCAATAATACCAATGCCTGTTTGCTATCTCTTTTTCTGCCGGATAAATATTGTGCCAGCATTACATTATCCAGCACGGATAACGACGCTACAAAATGCGATTGCTGAAATACCATACCAATATGCTGCCCCCGGTAGTGGTCTAATTTTTTTGCTTTAAGGGTGGTAATATCGGTAGCATTGATATTTATATTGCCTGCAGTTGGTTTTAATATCCCTGCCAGCAAATGCAGTAAGGTTGTTTTGCCTTTGCCTGAAGAGCCGGTAATCAAAAGGGTTTTACTGTCAGCACAGCTTATATCAGGAAACCGGAATAAAGTATCCGGATTATACGAAAATTTTATATTAGTTGTTTGCAGCATAATATTTCAAATTATATTTTTCATTTACTGTTTTCATTTACTATTTCAATTTTTTCATCATTGGCAATACCTGCAGGGTTACATCCCTCAATGCCCTCGGGGATTTCCATTTTTAAAGCGGCGAAATAATCTACCCAGGCTCCAAAAAAATTATTCGTTTTTTTATCCTTAAACGTCATTGGTTGCAGGGTAAAAAAAGGTTTATTGTTATTGGCATATTTAAACGCATCATACAACAATTCGCTGCAATAATATTTATCGTTATTGGGCAAAAAGGCATCATCGTATTGTTTACCAAGTTGGTTATTGCAAAATGCAATGGCTTTTGGTAGTAGATTTTTATATGCTGATTTTAATCTGCCTAAAATGATTTTTGGGTTACCATTGTTGTTAACAATGCGGTTTAAAAAAGTATCTATGGGTGTTTTATGAACATTCTTCCCAATGGCTTCAATTACCTGTATGTTACCATTTATAATTTCAACAATGGCAATATGCGATAGCGGCATTCCCCAGTAACCGGCAGTAACGCTTTCAATGGCATCACACAAAGGGCCGCAATCTAAATCCTGAAAAATAATATCGCCGTTTTTAAAAGCAAACGAATGAGCCTTTATTACAACTTTGTCTTTACCAGGCTGATAAATATTTGTTGCGGAACAACCACCCACCACGCTCCAACAAAGCAGGCATAATAAAAAGTGGCACCCTTTTATTTTATTGATGGCACTATTTAATCGCATATTTCGCATTTTTTACAATTTTTCCAATTTATTACATGCGCAGTAATAATAAAACTGACTGCAAAAAATTTTATGATCATTTCAATGCTGTGCTTACTTACTAAGTTTGCAATTATTAATAACACGATACCCGAAGCAAATAATATAAGCGGTGTTTTATTTTGATGCTGTTTAAAATAACCTTTTAGTAATGCCCAGCTTCCTATTACTAAGGAAACAAGAATAGTAGCCATCTCCACCCATATATTTTCAAGCAGCTCAATTCCAAATAGTGGCAGTGTGGTGAACAATACAGGCATGGCAATGCAATGCACCGCACAGGCAAACGAAGCTCCAATGCCAATTGTATCTAACCATTTGCTGTACTGTTTTTGGGAATGAATAAAAGGCATAGAAAAATTAATTTGCATCTACGTTGCAAAAGTAAGCATGTTTAATATATATTTGCTCACTGTTAACAATGGCTTTAAAAATTTCTGTTAAATACCGTCAAGTGCTTTCGGCAATTTTATTGTTGCTGTATTTGTTTATTGCTACGCCAGTACAGTATTGGCACCATTGTAAAAATCATTCTCACCAGCAGGCAAATCAAAAACAAACCAGGGCATTTCCTTCATTTACTAAAAGCGGTGAAAACTCCCATGAATGTAAAATCTGCACCCATCAATACACCCTTTATAATAATGATGTAACCACTATTCAAATTGAATATGTAAGTGATTATATTAACCGTTTTGCTTTCCCTCAAACTTTTTATTTACAACAAACAGCTTGTGGCCTCTCAAACAAAAGCCCACCTGTAGTTTAATTCAATTTCAACTACTGGTATTGCGACAACCTGTTGCAACGCATCTTTTCTCATCTTTCTTAATTTATTAAAATTTATTGTATGCCTGTATTACAAGCATTGCAGCTTGGTAAGCAGTACGATGGTACGGCTGCGCTAAGCAACCTTAATTTATCTATTGATAAAGGCGAAATTTTTTGTCTGCTCGGCCAAAACGGTGCTGGTAAAACCACTACCATTAATTTATTCCTCGGCTTTACAAA
>JBDUCK010000381.1:0-3141 GCA_040003485.1 Ferruginibacter sp.
TATGCAAGAAAATTTAAGCTGGATATAAAAGAAAGGCTTAAATAAAATATTTTTAAGTTTTTAATTTTTGCTTGTGTCATTTTGATTACCTGGTTCCGGGTGCCCGGTTATATAAATTTGTTACCTTCTTTTGCCCTCAATATTTTAGCAAGAAAATACCAGGTTTAACTTTCCGGTACCAGGTTTTTTTCCGGATGCTTACTTCTCTGTAGCATTCAATATTAACCCGGTCTGAGGGTAGTTTTGCGACACTGCACATTTACAAACATTGTTAAATAAAATAAAAAACAAACCTAATGCTTTGTTCGTACGAAATATTTCCTAACTTTAATTCATGATCCCGAAAAAAGCAATTGTAGTAAAAATAGAGCCCACCAGAGCTGAGTTGGAAATCTTACAGGTCCTTTGGCTGTATGGCCCATCCACCGTACGTTTTGTAAATGATACGCTGAACGAACAGAAACGTACTGTTCAATATACATCTACCTTAAAGCTGATGCAGATAATGGCCGAAAAGAAAATGCTGACAAGGGATGAAACCAATATGAAGCATATCTATATTGCTGCAATAGAAGAACAAAAAACTAAAAGTTTTTTACTGGACCGGTTTGTAGATTCCATGTTCAATGGCTCCGCCAGCAGTTTAATGATGCAGTTATTGGGCAATAAAAAAGCCAGTAAAAAAGAATTGCAGGAGATAAAAGCCCTGTTGGATAAACTTGATAAAAGTTAATTAACCTAAACATTATTTTATGCCGTTGCTTTTTTCAATCCCTTTTTCCGGGCAGGAAATTATCCAGGCTTTAAACTGGACATTGATCCATTCTCTCTGGCAGGGCATGTTACTATCCATGGTAGCGGGCAGCATTGTATTTTTTACAAAAAAGAGTAGTCCATCGCTTCGGTACAATTTGTTGGTAGGCGCTTTATTTGTTTTTGTAATTACTATTTCTGCTACTTTCCGAATGCAGGTGATAAAAGCAAAACACGTTGCAAATACAGCAATAGTAGTGCCTGCCGTTAAAACGAGCGCAATGGAAAATGCTGCCATATCTCCATTGGCTGTTGAAAGTAACTCATCCCTTAATGATAAAGCTGGGGCTTTCTTTACTGCCAATGCATACTGGATAGTATTAACCTGGCTTTTAATTATCGGCTTACAATTCATCAGGCTCACAGCTGGTTTGTATGGTATTTACCAATTAAAAAGAAGAGAAGTATTTTCTGCCGGAGAATATTGGAACAGGAGGATTGCCGAATTGAGGCGGCAATTGCAAATAAACAAACGTGTTAAGTTATTACAGTCGGGCCTTGCGGAAATGCCTGCGGTTATTGGCTATTTTAAACCGGTTATTTTATTTCCGGCAGCCATGCTGGCATCACTGCCCGCTAGTGAAATAGAAGGAATATTAATGCATGAGCTGGCACACATACGCCGTAAAGATTTCCTGGTAAATATGTTGCAGCACATGGTAGAAATAATATTCTTTTTTAACCCTGCTGTACTATGGGTCTCTTCATTAATAAAGCAGGAGAGGGAGAATTGCTGTGATGATATAGCCCTTAGCCAAACCGGCAGCAAGCAAAACTATATCAAAGCACTTTTATCTTTCCAGGGCTTTAATGTATACATGACTTCGCCACTAATTAATGCATTTTCCGGCGAAAAAAATCATTTAATGAACCGGGTAAAAAGAATTATTTATAATAACAATAAAACTTTAAATAACATGGAAAAGAAATTTTTGGTTACCGGCATGATCATTACCAGTGTCTTTATTTTTGCCTTCTCATCTAATAATGTACAACCAAAAGGGATAGAGAAAAAAGATGTTTCTCAGCCAGTTAATATTACTCCTGTAGAGAAAATCTTTGCTGATTTGCCAGCACCTGCAGATACAATCCCGATTCGGGAACAAGATATGAGAGAGGGTTCTACCAGGAAGATCAGTACTTCTGTAAATGGCAGGAAATATATTATCGTTAGTGAAAACAACGAGGTAAAAGAACTATATGTAAATAGTAAAAAAATTCCTGCTGAAAAGATGGGGGACTATAAAAATATAACCGGTAAAATACTCAGGCAATCAAAAGCAGATATGGAACAATCGGATCAAGAACTGCGGCTATCGGAGATTGACATGGAGCAGTCAAAAACAGCAATGGAGCAATCAAAGATGGCCCTGGCACAATCAGGTGTTGAAATGGAAAATGCCAAAAAAGAAATGCAGGAACATAAAGAGGAGATGAGCCAGGCTATGGAAGAAGCTAAAAAGGATATGGCAAAATCAAAGATAGAAATGGAACAGGCCCAAAAGCAGATGAAAGAGGAAATGGAACAATCCCAAAAAACTATGCAGCAATCAAAAATGGAAATGGAACAGGCTCAAAAGCAAATGAAAGAGGAAATGGGAAAATCTAAAAAAGAGATGGAACTATCCATGATAGCAATGGAGCAATCCAAAAAAGCTATGCTGCAATCTCAAATAATGCAGGAGAATATTATCGGAGATCTTATTAAAGAGAATATAATAAAAGCTAAAAAAGACCTGGCTTCTTATAAATTAAGTAATGAAGAATTGATTGTAAACGGCGTAAAACAGCCGGACACGATCTACAAAAGGTTTAAAGAAAAATATGTAAAAAATAATAAATTTACAATGATGTATAACAATAATGATGCGCCGGATAAATAGAAAGCTGAGTTGAATTAAAATTTGGTTTTATTAGAATGAATTTATTTATGCTGCCTGAACAACCACTCCATCATCAATGGGTCGGTATAAGCACCTAACCATGAGAAATGTCCCACTTCGGGATATTGTGTAAACCCCGGATGGGCACCGGCTTTGGTTAAGGCTTCCAGCATATCAAGAGAATACAATGGATTCACGGCTGGATCGTCTGCACCATGAAATATCCAGATGGGAATATGCGCTATTGACACCGCCCCGGAAATATCGCCGGCACCACATACCGGTACAGCCGCTGCAAACAGGTGCGGATATCGTTCAATGGCATCATAGGTTCCGTATCCGCCCATGGAAAGGCCGGTAATATATATGCGGTTAGTATCAATCCGGAAATCTTTTACGAGTTGCCGAACCAGGGCAATTAACAGCTCCATAGGTTTGGTGGGTG
>JBDUCK010000092.1:0-10556 GCA_040003485.1 Ferruginibacter sp.
GCCTGGTAGATATTTCGAAAAACGAGCTGGCTCATTATTTTCCCGAAATGAAAGCTGTGATGAATGATTGCCAGTTTAATGATTGCATACACCTTGATGAACCGGGCTGTGCCGTAAAAGAAGCTGTAAACAAAGGCAGCATTCATGCAGAACGCTACATCAGTTATCTTAATATCAGGGACACCATTAATGAAAAGAGTTATTAAAAAAGGAAAGACTTGATAGACTTTTAGTAAACCTGTTTTTGCAGAAAATGCGCTACTTCCATTACAGCATGATGATTATTTTTTACTCTTTTATTATGCTGAGGAAAAATGCTTACGCCGTTAAAAACATTATAATGAAGGGTTAAAAACTGGTCCTTGTATTTAAAATCCCAGTCCAGTGTATCGGCGTCATCTACCTGGTTCAAAAAATCAACGTGAAGTTTTTCGGTAAGTGTATTTGCAATGGCATAAAATTTAGAAATGCCGCAATTGTCGTCTATAACTGCTTCGGTACCACCAGAGTTAGTTTTTAATTCGTAACACATATATAGAAGTTTTAAAAAGGTATAGTGTTAACGTAAAAAGTATTAATATATTTTCCTGTTGCCTTTGTATTTCGTTTTATTTGCCCGGTCATTAATCTGTTGTTCGGTCATATTCCTTGCATCACCAGGGCAGCCCAATTTTTCTTTCTTTTGAAATATCCTGGTAATAAAGCAGCCACTAAGCATAGAAATTACCACTGAAGCAACAATTATTTTTTTCATCTTTAAAAGTTAATGCATATTTTTTTACAGCGGGCAAAGCAATTTATTTTCACAGGTCTTTAAACCATTTGCTGTACTTTAAATAATTTTCAGCTATCCTGTTTATTTCCCCACTTATCAGGCTCTGGCTTACTTCTTTTACTTTTTTTGCAGGCACACCGGCAAAAACTGCACCGGCTTCCACTATTGTATTTTCCAACACTACGGCACCGGCGGCTATAATGCTGTTGCTGCCCACATGTACATTATCCATTACAATGGCGCCCATACCTATCAGTACATTATCATCTATAACGCAGCCATGCACAATTGCATTGTGTCCTATGCTCACATTATTTCCAATGATCGTCTTCGTTTTTTCAAAAGTGCAATGTATTATTGCTCCATCCTGTACGTTTACCTTATTACCAATCCGTATGCTGTTTACATCGCCCCGTATTACGGTATTAAACCACACACTGCAATCATTGCCCATAACCACATCACCAACAATGGTTGCATTGGGCGCCACAAAACAATCCGTACCCATAACAGGGGCAATACCATTTACCGGAAGTATTAAACTCATTTTTGTTTTTTTAGTTGTCCAGGCTTTTGTTTTTCAATCGTCATTCTTGCATCGCCCTCTTGTACCGCATACCGTTTGGCATCAGCCCCTCACTTTTATAAGCTCTTTGTGCCTAAATGCTTTTGTGCTAAATAAAATTTAAAGCAAAGCAATAACTTGCATAAAATTACACAATAGGTACAGTATCCAATTGAATATTTTAAATCGTGAATGTACCATCATTAGCATATTATCAAATTATCACATCACTATGACCAACCGCCAATTATTTTTAACTCATGTAGGCCAAACATCACAGGCACCAGTATGCTTAAATATTGTAAAAGCCGAGGGTAGTAAAATGTGGGATGCAGATGGAAAAGAATACATTGATCTTATTGCGGGCATCAGTGTTTGTAATATTGGCCATCGACACCCGGCAGTAGTAGCAGCTATCAAAAAGCAGGCAGATGAATATCTTCATATCATGGTGTATGGCGAGCTGGTAGAAAATCCGCAGGTAACTTATGCAAAAATGCTCACCGATCATTTACCTTCTTCTCTTAATGCAGTTTTTTACACCGCCAGTGGCAGCGAAGCCACAGAAGGCGCTATGAAGCTGGCCAAGCGATACACCGGGCGTACACAAATAATTTCTTTTAAAAATTCGTATCACGGCAGTACACAAGGCGCTTTAAGCATAATGGGCAGCGAATATTGGCAGCAGGCTTTCCGGCCGTTGTTACCGGATATCCTGCAACTGCGTTATAATAATTTTGAAGACCTGCAGCAAATAACCCAACGAACAGCCTGCGTAGTTGCAGAAACCATACAGGCAGAAGCCGGTGTATTGCCACCCCTGGATGGCTGGCTTACGGCCCTGCGTAAACGCTGCACACAAACCGGTGGCTTGCTGGTACTTGATGAAATTCAATGTGGCTTTGGCCGCAACGGAACTTTATGGGCATTTGAACAATTTGATGTTGAGCCCGATATTTTATTGCTGGGCAAAGCGCTGGGTGGCGGCATGCCCTTAGGTGCTTTTATTGCGGACAAAAAAATAATGGATACGTTTACATATAATCCTGTACTGGGGCATATAAATACTTTTGGTGGCCACCCCGTAAGTTGCGCTGCCGGGCTTGCAGCTTTCAATGTTTTATTACAGGAAAAAATAATAGCAGGTGTAAAAGCAAAAGAACAATTGTTTCTTTCGCTGTTAAGGCACCCATCTATAAAAAATATTAATAGTGTTGGTTTAATGATAGCTGTGGCATTTGACAATTTTGAAACAAATAAAAAACTGATAGATGCGTTGATTGAGCATGGCGTATTTACCGATTGGTTTTTATTTGCACCTGAATGTTTGCGGATAGTGCCGCCGCTAAACATCAGCGAAGAAGAAATAGCTAATGCCTGCCGCATTATTATTAACTGCTTAGATAATTCAAATCCCGTATGAAAATAATCCGGCTCTTTCTTTTTTTAAATAAAGTTGATAAACTTTTTAAAGCATATATCAACAGTAGAAAAGAAGAAATTAAAGAAGCAGTAAAGTAAATATCAACCCCAACTAAATAAATTATTTTATTTAATACAGCATGAAAAAATGGAAGAACGCAGGATGGAAAATTTTAATAGCGTTGGTACTTTTATATATTGTCTTACTGATTCCCGACACAAATAATGGCCATATAATACAGGCAGGAAAAAAACCATTTTTCTGGAACCGGGATGCAGTATGGCAATCAATGGAGACCAATTTCATTAATGCAAAACAATTGCCACAGCCTGCTTTAGATTCTGCTATTCAATTCTTAAAAAATATTGCTGAAAATAAGCTGGCGCTTATCCAGAATAAAACCCTTCCGGCTACAGACAGCAGTTTTATTTTAATAGAAAATAATTTTTTTATCCTGGCTTCTTTTATTGCTGCTAAGCCTGGTGAGGTATTTTGGTTTACCAACTACTATAACCAGTTTCGCAATATAATCAAACTGCAATCGCAGCAATGGAATATGAAAGATGTTACGGTAAAAAATGCGATGTACACTTTATTATACGGCATGCGTGCTGCAGTGGAAGAAGTTTTACTGCAAACCGACCCTAAACGGGTATCGCCGGTTATGCTGGTGCAGCAGGAAAAATCTTCAACACCGTTCTGCACTATTTTTGGTATTGAGGTTCACAGTGGTGATTTGCTGGTTTCCCGTGGCGGCGCCGAAGTATCTGCATTAATATCCAGGGGTAATGATTACCCTGGCAACTTTTCTCATGTGGCTTTAATGTATGTAGAGGAGAAAACAAATAAGCCTTATTTAATTGAAGCACATATTGAAAAGGGGGTGGCTTTTTCATCGGTTGAAAAATATATAAATGATAAAAAATTACGGTTTATGGTATTACGGTTACAGAATAATTTACCTGCCATGAAACAAGACTCCATGCTTCCTCAAAGAGCTGCAAAGCTGATGTATGATGAAGCATCAGGCAGGCATATCCCTTATGATTTTAAAATGAATTTTTATGATTCTTCTGCCATGTTTTGTTCTGAAGTAACATCGTATGCCTATAAAAAAAACGGTGTACAACTGTGGCAGAATATTTCCACCATATCATCCCCAGGTGTGGTAAACTGGCTGCACGACTTTGGGGTTGAAAATTTTGTTACACAAATGCCTTCCGATCTTGAATATGACCCACAACTGGCGGTGGTGGCAGAGTGGCGTGACCCGGAAACATTATATAAAGACCATATTGATAATGCTGCCATGGATGCATTGCTGCAAAAAGCCAATAATGGGGAACAGATTGAATATAGCATTTGGATGTTGCCAATAGCAAGAATAATTAAAGGTTATAGCTGGATAAAAAACGTTTTGGGTAAGCCTGGCATGATACCCGAAGGCATGAGCGCCACCCGGGCATTAAAAAACCAAACTTTTGTTGCCATGCACGCTGCTGTAAAATCAGGTACGCAACAAATGGCCGCAGATTTTATAAACCATCATGGTTACCGTCCTCCTTATTGGCAGCTGGTAAAATTTGCAGAAATTGCTGCAAACAAATAAATAAAACTTCAGTTTTATTCCGGGTGATAGATCCGTTCTGCATTTTTATAAACTATTGCTTTGTCCAGCGTCATCTTTTTTGTTTGCTGATGTAAATACATTTCTACCTGGTCATTAAAATGTTTATTGCCTGGCCTGGCGCTGGCACCATACATGTTTAGCGTTTCTATAATGGGCAGGCCTTCTTTAGGAAAACGTACAAACATAACCAATCCATCTCCACCAATAGATTTTAATTTACCATTTTTATAGGGTGCAGTCCATTGCGCCGCCAGTACATCCGGTATGCCCCCCAGCGGCCATTCTTTATCGCCCCTCACTAATTTCTGCAGGTCTCCCAAAACAATATCGGTACGGCCAAAGTTGGTCTGCATATAATCTTCTACATACTTATAAGTTTCTAAAGCTTCGGCCATTGTAATTTTTCTTGCATCCTGGCCTTTTAATGTTTTTTTAAGATACTCGTAGGTTAGTAAAAAAACAGCAGCCCCTTTGCTCTCCGCAACTGCATTTTTATCCCAGGTTTTAAGTGCAGCTATAATTTTCGCATAGGTAGGATACGATGTTTCATTTACCAACAGCATTGAATCTATTTTATACGGGTATTGCAAAGTGGCCGGTAATTGTTTGTCAAATTTTATCTGCTTAAATTTTTCAAAGCTTAGTTTTTCATTTTGTGGAAACAGTTCTAAAAATCTTACGCTCCTGTTTAAATGATATTGCTCCCAGCCATCAGTTTTTGGGAACGATTTGGGGTTTAAATTATCTGCTGCACCCGTTGCTAAAAAAGAAGAATGATTGGTGTTGAATAAAAATCCACTTTTGGGATTTATGTACTGTGGTAATTCTTTTATACCCCTGAACGTTGTCCATAATGTTTTAGAAGTATTACCAGGGACGGTTTTCTTCCAATTGTACCCATCTTCCCTTACGGGCATCAGCGCATTGTTGATGTAAAAAACAGTGTCCCGGTTATCTGCATACATTATATTGAACATGCTCAATTCCTGTTTGCCCAAAGCGGCATAAAACTCTGTAAAATTTTTTGTCTTATCCATTTGATACCATTGTTCTAAAACGCCAATTTTCATATTTGCGCCAAGCCGGATGGAAAAAAATCCTTGCTTATTTTTCATAGTGGCGCCATACTTGCTCCAGTAAACTTTTCGTTTGATGGTAACCGGTATTCCTTTTATTTTTAGTTTTATTGTTTTTACTTCCAGGTTTATCCACTGCCCGTCAAACTTATATTGTAAAGCATTTGCAGGATTCATTTCTAATTGGTATTCATCCATCCGGTCGCAATAGTTTACGGTGTGAGCCCAGCCTAAATGTTCATTTACCCCATGTAAAATGCATGGGCCACCGGCTAACAAACCGCCCATTACATTCAAACCTTCTTCGCTGCACAAATGAGCTTCATAAAATGCCTGTGGACCTGTGTTTGGCTGGTGGGCATTTATTAAAAGAAAAGCTTCGCCGGTAGTAGTTTTAGAAGCACTGATGGCTGAAGAGTTACTTCCTTTTTTATTTAACTCCGGTGCTTCCCATTCGCTATTGCGGAAAATACGCTGCAAGGCTCCGTCGGCACCATTAAAAACAGTAAGTGCCAATACAGAAGAGGCAATGTAATCCTCTGCTGTTATAGGAAATAATTTTTTATTCAACACCTGGTCGGGATGTTTAGCAGCATAAGCATTTAAAGCCTGCACATACCCACCAATAAGTTTTAAAAATTCCGGGGAAAGGGTATTCCATTTTTCCTGGGTTACTTCCCGGCAACGAAATAAGGCAAAAGCATAATCCCCTGCTGCACCGGCTTTGCCAAGTACTTTACCCATTAGCCCTTTGGTAGGCAAAACTACCTGCTGCATACTTTCAAAATCGTCTTCGGCTTCTGCCCAGGCCAGGCCATAGGCAACGGCTGCATCGGTTTTAGCAAAAATATGCGGCACACCAAAACTATCCCTTACAATATCTACCAGGGCGGGATTTATTTGTTGCTGGCAAATACCTTTCATCGTGTAAAAAAACAATAGGCAAATTAGAAAAGCTTTTTTCATTTTAAAATTGAATGAATTTATTTTATTTTTTTTCTTTAAAGGTATAACCTAAAGCTGTTCAGAAAAAAAATCTGTTGCTAAGTAAAAAAATAATTTGCAATATCCGGATTCATTCATTTACTTTGTAATTCAAAGTGCTTTTTATGAATGAACAACAACAATCATTAGAAACCCTGCAGGATATAAAGCGGATGATGGAACGCAGCAGCCGGTTTATAAGCCTGAGTGGGTTAAGCGGCATAAGTGCCGGCCTTTGTGCACTTGCGGGAGCCTGGCTGGCATATCCTTATGTGTTTGGCACAAAGGATTTTGTTATTCACCGCAGTACAGCTATTGACCATGCCATGGCAGGAGATTATTCCATTATTTTAAATACCTGGTTATTCTGGATTGCTGCCGGTACTTTTTTAGCGGCCTTGGTAAGTGCATTTATTTTTACTTATATAAAAAGCAGTAAAGCAGGAATTCCTATCTGGGGTACAACAGCGATGCGGCTATTGCTGAACGTAAGTGTGCCTTTGATAGTGGGAGGAATTTTTCTTTTTCGCTTAATTCATTTCGGCACATTTGGATTGATAGCACCGGGGTGTTTGATATTTTATGGCCTGGCATTAATAAATGCCAGTAAATATACCCTGGCAGAAATAAAATACCTGGGGTATTGCCAGTTGATACTTGGGATTGTGAACTTATGGTTTGTTGGCTATGGCCTGTATTTTTGGGCATTTGGTTTTGGCATACTGCACATTGTTTATGGCGCATATATGTGGTGGAAGTATGAGAGAGGCCAATAGATACGAGCCAGTGGGAGTGAGTTGTAAATTGAATTTTAATTCGTGTTATAATAATGTTGAACCCGATAAATAATCTGAATAAACTTTTTGACAGCCGTGTCCGGCTGGGTATCATGAGTGCGCTTATGGTAAATGATGCAGTGAATTTTAATGATCTTAAAGAGCTCCTCCAGATTACGGACGGTAACCTGGCCAGTCATGTAAAGGCGTTGGAAGAAAATAATATTATTAAAGTTGAAAAAGGATTTGTAGGGAGGAAAACAAATACTACTTACGCTGTAACAAAGCTTGGTGAAAAGACTTTTAAACTTCATATAGATGCATTAGAAAAAATGATAAAAGCAACAAGATGATTTTTTTTAAACTTACACTTTGAAAAACAAAGTACTTTTTTAAAATGAATAAAGAATATACATCAATAGGGATTACCTGGCGTATCTGGTTTTGCACGGCATTGCTTTTTAGCATCGGCATATTTGTGTATTTATGTATTGATGAAAGGCAGGTTAATATCGGGATATTTTTTCTCTCCTTTGCTGCTTCACTAATTGGTAGTCTTCCTGCGATTATTAGTTTATTAATCGCATTGCCGGTTATTAAAAGGTTAAATTATACCTGGAGTAAGAAAATTTTTATACTCCTGTCTATTTCATTACTACTTGCCGGGCCCTACGGAATATTAGGCGGCTGTGTAAATATTCTTCCTTATAGTTTTTATAACGATGGCGGGCCTCCTGGATTTTTAATTACGGTCTTTATTGTGGCGGGATTAATTTTTAGTTGCGTGTTCATTGCCATTGCTTTCAATCTAAGTCCAATAGCTTCTTATTTCAGTAAAAATGAAATGAATGGCTATTCTTTTCAAACCCTATTTAATCAGCTTTTTACAAATACATTTAAAACCTACAACAAAATGGAAACGTTTCAGTCAACTCCCGCTAACCAGCAACCAAACAGAATTTTAATAAAAGGATTAATCACAGGAGCATTGATTTTGCTGATGCTGATCCCAACTTTATTTATCAATAATTTAATTACAGAAAGAGAGGCAAGGCAAAAAGAAGTAGTAAAAGAAGTAAGCAGTAAATGGTCTTCAGCGCAAACATTATCGGGCCCGTTTTTAGTTGTACCCTATACCGATACTGCTTTAAACAATGAAGGAAAAGCTATAGCTACTAAAACAAAGCTTTTGCTTTTGGCAAATGAACTGAACGTAAATGGAAAAATTATCCCGGAGCAAAGGCCGAGATCTATTTACAAAGTATTGTTGTATAAAACTGATATAAGCATGAGCGGAACTTTTAAGGTAACCTGGCCAGCCGATATTAATTTAGCAAATGTAGATTTTGCCAATGCAAAGCTTTGTTTCTCTCTCAGTGATTTTAAAGGAATTGAAGAAGAGATATATGTAAATTTTAATGCTCAAAAATTGCTTTTAAACCCGGGCCTTCCGGTAAGCGATTTTGGTGATGTCGGTTTATCAACACCTGTTATTCTTACAGCAGAAACAGTAGAGAAAGTGATACCATTCAGTATGCAGGTAAAAATAAAAGGCAGTGAGCAATTGCATTTTATGCCAATGAGCGCTTCCAGCAAATTTCAAATAAGTTCTGAATGGCCAAGCCCTTCGTTTGACGGTAATATGCTGCCAAGTAACCGGGAAATTAGTGATAAAGGCTTTTCTGCAATGTGGAGTTTTAACCATGCAAATCTTCCATTTGGCACAGTGGTTAAGGAAAATACAATTACCGGTAAAACCACAGCTTTTGGCGTAAGCCTTGTACAGCCTGCAGACCAGTACAACAAGACCATGCGTAGTGTGAAGTACGCTATTTTATTTATTGGATTAACGTTTGCATTTTTCTTTATTATTGAATTGATGCAGAAAAAACCTTTTCACCCCGTGCAATATGTTTTGGTAGGATTAGCCCTTGTAATTTTTTACACATTATTGCTGGCCATAAGCGAATATATTTTATTTGACTATGCCTATATAATTGCCGCTGCAGCAACCATATTGCTCATTAGTTTATATGCAAAAGGGCATTTTAGCAGTTGGAAAACTGCAGGGATTTTCTTTTTATTATTGAGTAGCTTATATGGGTTTATTTTTATTCTGATAAGGCTTGAAGACACCGCATTACTTGTGGGTAGCATTGGCTTGTTTGTAATACTTGCTTTGGTAATGTTTGTAAGCAGAAAAATAAACTGGTATGGTCAACAAGCTGCAATAATACCTGCGCAACAATCTTAATCATTTTAAAAACAACAATTATGAAAGAAGTATGGTTTAAAAAATGGGGCTGGTTTTATTTACCTGTAAATATTATGGGGTATGTCATTTGCCTGCTGGCAATAATATTTATGGCGCCCATCGTTATGGCTGCCGACCGGAATGCCCATTCCGTTACAGATGAATTATATAATATTTTTGTTTTTGCTACCTGCACCGCCTTCTGGTGGAAATGGGTGGCAGAGAAAACAAGTAAATAATTTTTTTATGAGCAGATTACTGAAATCGTTTGGCCATGCCTGGCGTGGAATAAAATATTGCCTGGCCAATGAGCAGAATTTTAAACTTCATGTAATAGCAGGGTTCGCAGCAATTGTATTGGCATTTTTTTTAAAATGTACAGTTGTGGAATGGATGATTATTCTGCTTTGCATTGCATTGGTAATTTGTTTGGAAATGGTGAATTCTGCGATTGAGAAATTTTGCAATATCACACAAAAAGATTTTCACCCGCTGATAAAAATGATAAAGGATACGGCTGCAGGAGCAGTTCTATTTGCATCTGTAGTGGCTGCTGTTTGCGGGACTATTATCTTTTTACCAAAACTCCTGCAGCTTTTCTATTAAAAATATTTTAAAAATGAGATCACTTAATTCCTTTAATCGTGTACTGGCCATGTTCTTTATATTTATCGGTTTGCTGATAGCTTTCAGAATATTTTATACCGGCAGCCTGGTGCATCTTTTTATTAGCTGGAACATCTTTTTAGCCTGGATACCTTATGTGCTCAGCAATTTTTTTGCCGGAGTAAAACACAAAGCAAAATGGAAACAGTGTTTTTTATTTGTAAGCTGGTTGCTGTTTTTCCCCAATGCGCTATACATTGTTACAGACCTTATTCATATTGAAGACAATAAAGATATTGCGGTATGGTATGATGCAGTACTGTTATTCGCCTCCTCATTTATTGGCATCATGATGGCATTTGTTTCGCTACGGAAAGTTGAGTTTTATTTAAGAGAATTATTTTCAAAAAGGATGGTAACAATACTGATTCCACTTATTTTATTTATTGCCTCATTTGGTGTGTACT
>JBDUCK010000382.1:0-3116 GCA_040003485.1 Ferruginibacter sp.
GCTTAATGCAATAGGCAATGCACCAAAAGAGGTAGCAAGGCTCGTCATTAAAATAGGGCGAAGGCGCTGGCCGGAAGCTTCTAAAACTGCATCAAATATTGATAAGCCTGATTCTCTTTTTTTATTAGCAAATTCTACAATTAAAATTCCATTTTTCGTAACCAGGCCTATGAGCATGATCATGCCTATTTCAGAAAATATATTCAGTGTTTGGCCAAAAATAAATAAGGTTAACAATGCCCCTGCCAACGCAAGCGGCACGGTAAGCATGATAATGAGTGGGTCTACAAAACTTTCGAACTGTGCAGCAAGTACAAGGTAAATTAAAATCAACGCCAACCCGAATGCAAAGGCAATGTTAGAAGAGCTTTCTGCATAATCCCGGGAGGGGCCGCTAAGTGCCGTTTGAAAACTTTCATCTAATAACTTTTTACCGATTGCATCCATTGCTTTAATGCCATCGCCTACTGTTTTGCCCTCGGCAAGCGAAGCAGAAATGGTAGCTGCTTTATAGCGGTTAAAGTGAAACAAAGATGGTGGACTGCTGCTTTCCTCAAGGTGCACAACTGCACTTAATGGAATACTCTGGCCTTTGTCATTCCGCACATATAATCTCGATATATCTTCCGGCTTATTTCTGTCCGTTCGTTCTACCTGTGCTATTACCGAATATTGATGCCCGTTTTTTAGAAAGTATGCTAATCTTCCACCGCTAAAAGCTGATTGAATGGCAGACACAACATCCTGCGATGATAGGCCAAGGTCTTTTATTTTCATCCTGTCTAATGTCAGGTTTATTTCCGGCTTATTAAACTTCAGATTTACATCAACATTAGAAAACGTTTTATCTTTTTTTGCTTCATCTAAAAATCCTGGTATGATATCTTTTAATTTCTCTATATCCTGGTTTTGCAAAACAAACTGCACCGGCAAACTACCCCTTGAACCTCCTCCTACAGCAATAGTCTGCTCCTGGATTGCAAAAACTTTTGCATCATTAAAGCGGCTTAATTTGGAATTAAGATCGTTGGCAATCTGGTTCTGCGTTCTCTGTCTTTCATTTACCGGAACCAGCGATAACCGGGGCTGAGAGCTGTTGATGCTGCCAGTGGGTGTTCTTACAAAAACAAAATCTCTTTCAGGAACGGAATCGTACAAATAGTTGGTAATGTCATCCGAAATTTTCGACATTTTGCTAAAGCTTGTGCCCTCGGGGGCGGAGGCAGTAAAACGGATATTACTCCTGTCTTCCAGTGGTGCAATTTCGCTTTGCAACAGGTTTATAATAACCCCAATCATTACAGCACATATTACAAGGATTACCCAAGCCATCCACCGCACTTTTAAAAAGCCTTTTAATAACCGCTGATAACCATTTTCCATACCGGTAAAAAAGGGTTCTGTCTTCATATAAAATTTACCATGGCCAGCTTTCTTACGGTTTAATACTACGTTTAAAACAGGGGTAATAGTAAGGGATACAAAAGCAGAAATCAGTACGGCGGCTGCAAGGGTAACACCAAATTCCCTGAACAACCTGCCAATAAATCCCTGGAGAAATATTACGGGCAAAAACACAATAGCCAGGGTGACGGAAGTAGAGATGACAGCAAAAAATATTTCTTTGCTTCCTTCCAGCGCTGCTTTTTTTATGGGCAGCCCGGCTTCTAATTTCCTGAAAATATTTTCTGTTACCACAATACCATCATCTACCACCAGGCCGGTAGCCAGCACAATGCCCAGCAGGGTTAGTATGTTTATAGAAAAGCCTGAAATGTACATGATGAAGAACGTAGCTACCAACGAAATGGGGATATCTATCAACGGACGGATGGCAATAAGCCAATCCCTGAAAAATGCAAAGATTACCAACACCACAAAAGCGAAAGATATCGCTAATGTTTCTTCTACTTCTTTTATTGATCTACGGATATTTTCTGTGTTATCCAGCAATATATTCATTTCAATATCCGACTTATTATTTTTTTTAATGGCTTCTAATTTTTTATTAAAGTCATTGGCAATCTGAATATTATTTGCACCCGGCTGTGGTATAATCACCAGGCCTACGGCATTTACGCCATTGTACTTCCAACTTTGCTCCAGGGTTTCCGGACCTATCTCTACCCTTGCCACATCGCTCAACCGCACAATACCGGTATTTTCTTCTTTAATTATCAGATCACGGAATTGTTTTTCTGAGGTAAGCCTGCCAATGGTTTTAATAGTAAGTTCTGTGTTGTTGCCATAAATTTTGCCGGGTGGCAGATCAATATTCTCATTATTTAAAGAAGTTCTGATATCAGAAAATGAAACGCCGAAAGCATTCATTTTATCAGGGTTAAGCCAAAGGCGCATGGCTGCACGCTTTAACCCAAATATATTTACCGAACTTACCTGGTTAATGGTTTGAAACTGTTGCTGCAGCACATTCTCGGCATAATCACTAAGCTCCAGCAAGCCTTTGGTGCGGCTTTGCACCGCAAGTATCAAAATAAAATCACTGTTGGCATCGGCTTTTGTTACTACCGGCGGCGCATCAATATCCTGTGGTAACGAACGGCTGGCCTGTCCTACCTTATCCCTTACATCACTTGCGGCGGCTTCAAGATCTACACCCAATTCAAACTCCACGGTTATATTACTATTGCCAAGCGAACTGGATGAAGTGATGGTTTTAATACCGGGAATGCCATTTACCTGTTTTTCTATCGGCTCGGTAATCTGGCTTTCAATAATATCAGGGTTAGCGCCGGTGTAAGAGGTGTTTACGCTCACCACGGCGGGGTCAATAGCGGGGTAATCCCGAATGGCTAAAAATGTATAGCCCACCACCCCAAATAAAATGATCATCAGGTTTAATACCGTGGCTAATACCGGGCGCTTTAAAGAAATTTCAGAAATATTCATGAAGAGTTTTGTTCACTTTATTTTGATATTTTATTACACGAATTATTTCGAATTACATGAATTAAAAAACAAATAATAGGCTTTTAATTTTATTTTTTTTGAGCCCGGCTTTGCTGCTGCTATCAGCTTCACCTGCCTGCCGGCAGGCAGGTTGGCAGAGTTTATCCTGAGGCACGAAGGGCACTCTTGTACATTTATTCTTTATT
>JBDUCK010000383.1:0-3112 GCA_040003485.1 Ferruginibacter sp.
CCCATTCCCCATAAGGGCCAGGCCACATATTGTAGCCCGCTTTGGTAGAAATGATTATCTCGTCACGAAGGTTCCCGGTAAAATCATCCTTCATTATTTCACCAAAATTTTCTTCAGCTGTACCAGGCAAGGGGCCATAATTATTCGCCAAATCAAAATGGGTAATGCCGCAATCAAATGCACGGCGGATTATATTTCGCCCATTTTTAAAATTATCTTCTGAGCCGAAATTGTGCCAGAGCCCAAGCGAAATAGCAGGTAATAATATTCCGCTTTTACCGCAACGGTTATACTTCATAGAATCATACCTGTTGGAAGCTGCTTTATACATAAATTTTATTTAATGATTAAGATCAGTTTAATTTTCCCGGATAAAATGATGCAAATAAAAAGTTAGCCGGCGCTTCATTAAATCTTATTGTTTATAATTAAAGATCGCTTTCTTATCGCCAATCATTAACTCAAATTCCCCGGTTTCCGTGATCGTTTTTAGTTGCGCATTCACAAATGCCAGGTCATTTTTATCGATTATAAATGTTACCGTTTTTGATTCGCCGGCTTTTAAATTAATTTTTTGAAATGCTCTCAGGCGCTTCATGTTTGGTGTTATGCTGGCGTACAAATCTCGGCTGTATAATTCTACGGTATGCTTGCCATCACGCCTGCCTGTATTTTTAACGTTAATACTTACTGTTAGTTTTGCATTCCCCGTAAGTGTGGCACTGGTTAATTTCAGGTCGCTGTATTCAAACGTGGTGTAACTCAACCCAAAGCCGAATGCAAAAAGCGGATCATAGCCTGTATTGATATTATCATTAAAAACTTCTCTTATTTCTTCCGATGGTTTGCGGTCATACATCACAATTTCACCCATGCTTTTTGGGTAGCTGAAAGGCAATAACCCATCAGGATTATAATCTCCAAACAATACATCGGCAACAGCTTCTGCTGTTTTCTTTCCGCTCCAGTAAGCCATTAATATTCCTTTTGATAAAGGTTCGATACCGGTAATAAAACGTGGCCTTCCTTCTGTAAGTACCAGTATCACTGGCTTTCCGGTGGCAGCAGCAGCTTTAACTAAAGCCACCTGTTCATCTGGCAACGCCAGTTCCCGGGTATTACCCGGGCTTTCGGCATAAGCATTTTCGCCAATGCATAACACAATTACATCAGCATTTACTGCAGCAGTTTTTAATGTAGTTGTATCATAATTCAACATATTATCAAATCCTTTACCAGTAGTTGTGGTTACATTGGCGGCACCAACTTTACCTATAATAGTTTGCAAAATTGTTTTACTATCAATGGGATACCATTGCTCCTCTTTTCCCTGCCAGGTATAGCTCCAGCAACCGTTCAAAGCACTGATACTTTGTGCCGATGGACCAGCTACCAATACTTTTGTGTTCTTTGAAAATGGTAAAACATTATCCTGGTTCTTTAGTAATGTCATGGACTCATGTGCAGCATCCAATGCCAGTGCCTGGTATTCTGGTTTGCCAAAATTAGCAATGGCAGCAGGCTCCGGGTAGGGGTTATCAAACAATCCAATTTTGAATTTTAATGTTAGTATCCTGTTCACTGCATCATCAATACGGGTCATTGGCACTTCTCCTTTTTTCACGGCTTCAATCAACAGGTCATAAAAAGAATAATCACCCGGTACCATACTCATATCAATGCCTGCATTTATAGCCATCGCTACCGCTTCTCTTGGTGTAGAAGCAACATTATGACGGGTATGCAACCGGATAATGTCTTCCCAATCTGTAACAATCAATCCCGTAAACCCTAATTCTTTTCTCAACACAGTGGTCAATAAATATTTACTTGAATGCACGGGCTCTCCATTTATTTCGCTGGAGTTGATCATAATAGTTGAGGAGCCTGCTTTTACTGCTTCACGGAATTGAGGTAAATAATATTCCCTCATTTCTATTTCCGGAAGATAGATCGGCGTCCTGTCTTTTCCTGTCCTGGAAGCAGAATACCCAAGATAATGTTTCATACAACTGGCAACGGCCGTTGGATTTTTTAAGCCATCTTCTTCGTAGGCTTTAATTACAGCAGCACCCATTGTTTTGCCGATATACACATCTTCGCCATAGGTTTCGGGAAAGCGTGACCATAAAGGCTGCCGGCCAATATCCAGTACCGGCGCAAAGTTCCAGCGAACACCAGATGCCCTTAATTCTTTTGCGGCCACTTTGGTTACTGCTCTTGCCAGTTCAGGATTCCTGGTGGCCGCCATGCCAATATTGTGTGGGAATAAAGTAGAATTCAAGGTATAGGTTTGTCCGTGAATACCGTCCAATCCATATATCACCGGAACTTTCATCCTGGTATTTTTTGCTTCATCCTGTATCTGCGTAATTATTTTATTCCACGTTTCTACTGATAATGCCTGAGCAGCTGTATTTAATAATGAACCGACATGATGTGTAAGCACCGCATTTTTTAATGCTACGGGATCTATTTCTCCATCCTGGTTACCCCAACCCCCTTTGGCAATTACTGCAAATGTTACCTGCGTCATCTGCCCTACTTTTTCTTCCAGGGTCATTTGTTTTATTAAAGCGGCTACTTTCATTTTTTCGACGGGAGTTTGTGAGATAGCCATAAACCCTGCAAACACAGCGGCTATGGTTAAAAAATATTTATTCATCTTATTGCTATGTTTTAATAAAAAATTCAATTTACAATACACATAAAAAAATCTACCACATAATTAGTTTTAAAAATAAAAATGTAGAGTCAACCTTCCCAATTATTATTCTACAATTTAATGGTTACTATTTTAAGTCTTGCGTTTTATTTGTACCCCAGATGATTTTTGTTATTCCGCCTGTTGATATTGAAGATACAGGTGTGTCAATGTAGTGGCATGCTGATATACCACAGCATCTTAACTGTTTTGCCAGAGCTAAGTTCATCCGGGACTGTATTCGTCAAATAATTCACCAATGGTTAATAATAGATGTGGCTATATGCATGCGGGTATCTGAAGAAGCATCATAAATAAAAAGGGCAAAGTTATCAGCTGATAATTTTGCGCTTTTGTGGCCTCGCCAGGAATCGAACCTGGGTCTGGAGCTTCGGAAACTCTTATACT
>JBDUCK010000384.1:0-3101 GCA_040003485.1 Ferruginibacter sp.
TTCATTTTATACAGAACATTCTATTGCCAATGCAGAAACGGAAGAAAAGAAACAAATGCGTTTACAATTATCTTCTATGACGGCGAATGTTATAAAAAGCGGTATGCAGTTATTGGGCATACAGGTTCCGGAAAGAATGTAAGATGGAACACGGATAACACTGATTTAACGGATTTGCGCAGATTCATTCAATTAAGACTCGTATAATTTTGTCTCAACACTTTTAATATCAGTGTTCATCTGTATAACCCGTGTCATCCGTGTTTCCATCCACCAGCCTGCCTGCAGGCTTTCACTTTTATTTAAAATCCATACCCAAATTATACATTACAAAGCTCCAGATGTCTGAGGCTTCATCTATCTGTTTGGTAGTTGGCTTACCGGCGCCATGGCCAGCCTTGCTGTCAATCCTTATCAGCACAGGGTTTGCGCCGGCATTATCTTCCTGCAAAGTAGCGGCAAATTTAAAACTATGTGCAGGCACTACCCTGTCATCATGATCGGCGGTGGTAACCAGGGTGGCCGGATATGTTGTGCCTTTCTTTAAATTGTGCAGTGGCGAATAACTGTACAGGTTGGCGAAATCTGCCGCCTTATCGCTGCGGCCATACTCTACTGCCCAGGCCCAGCCGATGGTAAATAAATGATAACGCAACATATCCATTACACCAACCTGCGGAATAGCTACTTTAAACATTTCAGGGTGCTGCGTAATACATGCGCCCACCAGCAGGCCGCCATTACTGCCGCCACGCAATGCCAGTTTAGAATTATTGGTGTACTTTTTTTCTATCAAAAAATCAGCCGCAGCAAAAATATCATTAAATACATTTTGCTTATGCTGCAGCATACCGGCTTTGTGCCAATCTTCTCCATACTCATTACCGCCTCTTAAATTTACTACTACATACACCCCGCCCTGCTCTAAAAAAAAGGCATTGGAAATGCTGAAGGCCGGCGTAAGCGGAATATTAAATCCACCGTAACCATAAATTAAAGTAGGGTTATTTCCATCGAGTTTTATTCCTTTTTTGTAAGTAATGAACATGGGTACTTTTGCTCCGTCTTTACTGGTAAAAAATGATTGTACGGTTACATAATCATCTGCATTTATTTTTACTTCAGTTTTACGGAATAATTTACTTTCGCCGTTACTGATATTGTAATGGTAAATAGTATTTGGGGTATTAAAAGAGGTGTAAGTGTAAAACAATTCTGCATCTTTTTTATCCCCGTCAAAACCACCGGCGGTACCAATGCCTGGCAATATTATTTCCCTTTCCAATACACCTTTATAATTACACTGATATACTTTGCTGGTGGCGTCTTCCAGGTAGGTAAGAAATAATTTACTGCCGGCTGTGCCCACACCCTGCAATAGTTTTGTACGGGTAGGGATAACCGTTTGCCAGTTTTCTTTCGCCGGATTTTTTGGGTCTATAGCAACCACTTTATAGTTTGGTGCATCAGCATTTGTGCGTACCAAAATTTTGTCGCCATCATTATCTACCACGTTTGCTTCGGTATCAAATCCTTTTATCAATTGTACAAAATCGTTTGTGCCCTTTATATCTTTTACCCATATCTCATCACCGCTGGTGCCTTCTGATTTTGAAATAATTAAAAACCTTTCATCTTCTGTAAGTCCGCTGCCAATAGTACGCAACGGATGCTCCTTATCTTCATATATCAACATATCTGCTGCTTGTGGCGTACCCATAGCATGATAATAAACTTTATGATATTCATTCTGCTTACTCAGTTTGCTTTTTTCGTCGGGCTGCGGATAACGGCTGTAATAAAAACCTTCATCGCCTTTCCATGATAAGCCGCTGAATTTTATCCATTGTATTTTATCTGGTAAAATTGTTTTTGTTTTTACGTCCATTATATAAGCTTCTTCCCAATCGCTGCCGGATTGGGCCAGCATATAGGCACAGTATTTTGCATCTTTTGTAAATACAGGTGTGCCTGGCACAGCAGTGCCATCTTTGCTCATACTGTTGGGATCGATGAAAACTTCAGGATCGCCGGTAATGCCTTTTTGCCGGTACAATACAGACTGATTCTGAAGGCCATCATTTTTATAAAAATAATAATATTCCCCTTTTTTAAATGGCGAAGAATACTTTGGATAATTCCACATTTCTTCCAGGCGCTGATGCACTTTATCCCTGAAAGGAATGGTAGCCAGGTAAGCTGCGGTTACTTTATTCTCTTCTACTACCCAGGCTTTGGTTTCTTCACTATTATCATCTTCCAGCCAGCGGTAAGGGTCGGCTACCCTGGTGCCAAAATAATCATCGGCCTGTGATGATCTTTTAGTGTCAGGATATTTTATCTGGGCGTTGCACACACAGCTCATACAAAAAAAGGCAGTCAAATTATATAGTAAAACTTTTAACTTCATATAGAGTGATTTTATTAGAACGTCTTAATATTATTTTTCTAAATGTAAAAATTTATGAGCATATAATTTGTTTTGCAAAACAAAATTGATTTATAATAATTACTTTTGATACTTAGCAGGTTTGAGATTATATACCAATATCCTTAAATCCTTCATAAAAATCTAACATAAAATAGTTTTTATTAAACATGGCAAATAAAGTTACAAAAATCGGGGTTTTGTGTAGCGGTGGGGATAGCCCGGGAATGAATGCAGGAATTCGTGCCGTAGTACGAACGGGTATTTACAATGGGTTTGAAATGTATGGCATTATGCGGGGTTACAGTGGTATGGTAGAGGATGATATCATAAGAATGGAGAGCCGGAGTGTGGCAAATATCATTCAACGTGGAGGCACCATTTTAAAAACTGCCCGTTGCAAAGAATTTTTTTCTTATGAAGGCAGAAAAAAGGCTTACAATAATTTAAAGAAAAAAGGCATCGATGGCCTCGTGATCTTAGGCGGTGATGGAAGTTTTCGTGGAGCACAGATTTTCAGTAATGAATTTGACATACCATGCATTGGTTTACCAGGTACGATAGATAAAGATATTGCAGGTACTGATTTTACCATTGGTTTTGATACAGCCGTAAATACAGCGGTAGATGCTATAGATAAAATACGGGATACCGCAGATGCCCATGACAGGTT
>JBDUCK010000385.1:0-3099 GCA_040003485.1 Ferruginibacter sp.
GTTGCCAGTGCAAGAGGTCCTTACTCACTGCATGCCCCCAATGCATGGGCCCCCAAACAGTACTGTCAGGGTAATATTGATAAAATAAATGATACTCGCCTTTGTAATAAACCATCCCGTTAGGATCGTTCATCCACTTTTCTTTTGGCGAAAAATGAAATTGCGGCCGGTGTGGTTCGGCATAATCCTGCGCCACCGAATTAAAAGATAAAGCAGCAACCGACATAATGGTGAATATTATTTTATACATTTTTTTTATTGAAGGTAGAAATTAAATAAAGTAAAATGATCGCTGCTTTATAAAATATTGAGCCCCCGTATTTCTGAAATAAAATGCCGGGTTTATTTAGGAACTATTGTTGCAGTATGCACTGCATGCGCAAATCGTATCTGTCTATTTACGCTGCCCTGGCAGCAAATCTTTTAATTGCTGCCACCAAATTTGCAGCCGGCAGTATCAGCAATAGTTCGGCTATGATTGCGGAAGGCATTCATTCTTTGGTGGATACGGTAAATGAATTGCTTTTACTTTTTGGTTTAAAACAAAGCCTTAAACCGCCTGACGCCAAACGGCCTTTTGGCTATGGCAGAGAATTATACTTTTGGTCGTTCATCGTTTCGATGCTGATTTTTGGCCTCGGCGGCGGCATCTCCATTTACCAGGGTGTGCTGCATATCCTGCACCCCGAGCCTCTTGGTGAGCCCTTCTGGAATTATATAGTGCTGGCGGCATCTATTATTTTTGAAGGTGTTTCGCTAATTATTGCGGCACGGGCATTTGATAAACTCAGGGGTGGTCAATCCTGGTGGCAGGCGATAAAGAACAGTAAAGACCCTTCAGACTTTTTAATACTATTTGAAGATGGTGCTGCAGTAATCGGGCTGGTGATTGTATTGGTTTGCGTATGGCTCGGGCACCGCTTTAGCCTGCCGTATTTGGATGGGGTGGCATCACTGGGTGTGGGTGTATTGCTGGTACTGGTATCCCTGGTGCTGGCCCGGGAAAGCCGCAGCCTGCTTATGGGCGAAGGTATTGCAAATGACACCCGCCAAAAAATTATCCGCATTACAGAAGCTGATCCGGCAACAGAAAAAATGCTGAAACTTTTTTCTATTTATATGGGCGCCGATGAAATATTACTGATGATGGATATTCAATTTAAAGCTGCTTTAAAAACGCCGGAAATACATCATGCGATAGACCGCATAAGAGAAGCCATACAAAAAGAATATCCCCGGATAAAATATGTGATGATGCAGCCGGAATATAAGAATTGAAAGTACAAAGTTTTACCACAGAGCTCACGGAGGTTTTTCACAAAGAACACAGAGTAAGAAATATAAAATTTATCGCTGTGTCACGCCGTGTGCTTTTACTTTTAGGCCGGCCTTGGTTTGCATTTTATTTTACCGCAGAGCTCACGGAGATTTTTTCACAGAGAACACGGAGTAAGAAATATAAAATTTATGGCTGTGTCACGCTGTGTGCTTTTACTTTGCGCCCTGGGTGGTTTGCATTTTATTTTACCACATCTTTTACAGAAAGATAAACCTCCACTTCTGCATTGTTCCAGTCCTTACTCCGTTCATCATACACTTCAAAATCTACCTGGTAGGTCCTGGCAATATCGGTGACCCATATTTCTTTCCAGGCATTTACCATACAGTCCGGCATTTTTCCTTTAACGGTAATTTTATGATATGGCCCTGCCGGGATAGTAAGACTATTTAATCCAGCCGGAACTACTGTACCCGCCTGTACTTTACAGCCAATAAAATAAGAAAAAGGTTTTGTGCTGTCGCCTTCGTAGCCGTGATAAACACCCAATATTTCATCACTTAATTTACCGGGGATCATGGCGGCATATTTTTCTTTTTCAAACTCATGCCACAGCCTTTCGCAATCTTTATGCGACTGGCCATTTTCATTGGTCGTTTTTATTTTTAGTGACAGGCCAATCAAATATATTTCTTCAAGCGCTACGGTGTTCATGTTTTTTGTTTTAAAAACTATAAAATAATTACAGCCAGCCCGACCGCCTGAAAAGAAAATACAGGAAGATGCAACTGGCTATGGTAAATAATATCACCATGTAAAAACCATATTCCCATTCCGACTCGGGCATAAATTTAAAGTTCATACCATAGAAGCCTGCCACCATGGTGGGCACGGCAATAATTGCGGCCCAGCCCGCAAATTTTTTTGACACATCATTCTGCGAAATGGAGATGAGGGAAAAGTTGGCTTCCAGCGCCGTGTTCAATAATTCCCGGGTGTTCTCTACCATTTCATTTATGCGGATCACATGATCGTACACATCCCGGAAATAAGGCCGGGTATCTTCTGAGATACATTTAATATCAAACCGCATCAGCCGGTTGCAGATATCCACCAGCGGCGAGACGGCTCTTTTTATTTCCAGCAATTCCCGCTTAAGCAGGTAGATCTGTTCTGTAGTATCACGGCTGGGTTTTTCTTTAAATATTTTATCTTCTATAGCCTGCAGTTCCTGCTCCATCTGGTGCACCACCGGGTAAAACTGGTCTACTATAAAATCCATGATGGCATACAAGGCAAAGCCCTGGCCCTTGCTAAGCAGGTGTGGCGTGCTTTCGCAGCGGTGGCGTACCTCGGCATACGAAACGCCCGAGCCATGCCGCACCGTAACAATAAAATTGGGGCCAACAAAAAAATGTGTTTCGCCAAATTCTGTATGCCCTTTGTTTACGTGGGCTGTAACCAGCACCACAAAAACCGAATCGCCATACAACTCTACCTTGGGGCGCTGGTGGGCAGTATGTGCATCTTCTACGGCCAGGTCGTGCAGGGCAAACTCCTGCTGCACTTTGCTGAGTATTTCTTCTGATGGTTCATGCAGGCCGATCCACACAAACTGGTTAGTAGCTTTAAGCACATCGTGAACATCATTAAGCGCTACATCGGCAATCCGCTGCCCCTGCGCATAAGCAGCACAATTAATGATCTCTTTCATTCCTTTTTTTTAAAAGATGAATAACGGTTTAAAAGTAAAATTTTTGGAATAGAAAATAAAGAATAGTTTTTGGGGGGCTGAAGAATTTACCGATTTAAAACTCAGA
>JBDUCK010000386.1:0-3091 GCA_040003485.1 Ferruginibacter sp.
TGAATTTAGAATAACAAAAAGTATTCCTTTTGAAATGGACTGCCAAAATAGCAATGGATAGAAGAAGATTAGACTTACCAGGGAGATGAACATTTTTTTAAACTATCGATGGCTTTGAAATCTATTTTTAGAATTCCTACAAATCCGATTTTCTTAATACCCATTTTTTTCTACCCATTTACACTATCAGTACTGATTGTTAAAGCGAATATAAAATGTGATTTCTTATATAAATCACAGCGCTTTTTTGATGAATGGTAGAAACTTTCCGATATTCTGAGAGTAAGTTCGTTTCATAGAAAATAACTGCCGTGATTCGTTTAATTATTTATTTGTTTTTAAGCGTTTATTCGATTGCATCAACTGCCCAATCTTCTCCAAAGCAGCTTGCCGCAAAAAGAACTACTTCAATAATAAAGATTGATGGAATACTTGATGAGCCTGCATGGAAAGATGCACCTGCAGCCCTCGGGTACACTGAATTTCGCCCTACACCTTTCCGCAAAGAAGATACAGCAAACAGAACAGAAGCCTATATGCTTTATAATGATGAAGGGCTTTATTTTGGTGGTTATTGTCATGAAAGAACAAAGGACAGTATCTCCGCAGAATTAAATGGCCGTGATGGATTTGGAAACAATGATTTCATTGGATTTACTTTTGATACATACAATGATAAGATCAACGGCTTTGAATATTTTATTACACCGCTGGGAGAGCAAATGGATGCGAAGTTTTCTCCCAATCCGAATGGCAACAATGAAGATTTTACATGGAATGCAGTTTGGCAAAGTGCTGCCAGGATTCATAATGACGGCTGGTCATGGGAGATATTTATTCCTTTTTCTGCTATACGATTCAGTAAAAAACCTATCCAGGATTGGGGCTTCAACATTACCCGGCGGCGCCAGAAAACACTACAGCAGGTTACCTGGAATCCTATTGATCAGAATGTAAACGGGTATCTCACACAGGAAGGTATCTGGAAGGGCCTTGAAAATATCAAGCCGCCATTACGTTTGCAATTCTCTCCTTATTTTTCTGTGTATGCCAATCATTACCCTTTCAATAAGCCGGGTGAACGCAACTGGGCTTCGTCTGTTAACGGTGGCATGGATGTAAAGTATGGCATCAGCCAGGCACTGACACTCGACATGACGCTCATTCCCGACTTTGGCCAGGTACAAAGTGATAAAGAGGTTTTAAATCTTTCCCCATTTGAAGTCAAGTTTAATGAGAACCGCTCCTTCTTTACCGAAGGAACAGAATTATTTAATAAAGGAAATTTATTTTATTCCAGGCGAATTGGTGGCATACCGCTTCACTATTATGAGGTGCAGAATTCGCTGAATGCGAATGAACATATTGTATCAAATCCTGGCGAGACTAAACTAATTAATGCTACAAAAATTTCCGGAAGATTACAGAATGGACTGGGCATTGGTTTTTTTAATGCTGAAACCCGTGCCCAGTTTGCAGTTGTAGCGGACGACTCAGGGTATCAGCGGAAAATACAAACCAACCCACTCACCAATTACAACATAATGGTGCTGAACCAATCATTAAAATATAATTCCAGCCTAACACTTATCAATACAAATGTGCTTCGCAGCGGGCACGATTATGATGCTAATGTAACGGCAGCCCTGTTCGATTTTAATGATAAAAAAAATACGTGGAATGTTGGCGGTAAAGTAGCTACCAGTAGTTTGATTGGCTATTTGCCGGGTCATAAAACAGAAAGAGGCTATAGCCATTCCGTCTATTTTGGAAAAGTAAGCGGGCGCTTTAATTTTAATGTTGAGCAAGATCTTACTGATGGTAAATTCAATAGTAATGACCTTGGTTATTTCACCAATAATAATTTTCTTACTCATAGTTTTTATGCAGGATATCGTTGGGTGAAACCTACGACCTGGTATAATAATATATACCTCAATTTTAATGCAACCTATTCTCAACTTTATAAGCCACTAACTTATGAGAATGCAAATTTTAATGTGAATGCAAATGGACAATTGAAAAACCTGTGGCAGGCCGGCGGGTTATTTGCATACGAGCCAACTGTAAATAATTTCTACGAAGCCCGTATTCCTGGCCGGCTTTTTAAAGGATGGTCTGATTGGTTTACTGACGGATGGATTCAAACAAATAATGCAAAAAAATATTATGTTTATGCAGAGGCTTCATTTGTATCCCGAAGTTTTTTTAAAAGCAAACGATACCTCTTCGATTTTAAACAAACGTTCCGCTTCAGCCCCAAATTTTCAATAGGCCAGGAAACAAACCTGCAGCCGCAAACTAATAATGTTGGCTTTGCAGATTTTGAGGGCAATGACATCATTTTTGGCCGCCGTGATGTGAGCACAGTTGAAAACACATTTAACATTAAATACAGTTTTAATGACCGGATGATCTTTACGACTATAGCGAGGCATTACTGGAGCAAAGTTAATTACAAGGAATACTTTACCCTTCAACCGGATGGCAGCCTGGGAAAGAATACCGGGTTCGCCGGAAATGCAGATCAGAATTATAACAGCTTTACAGTGGATGCAGTGTACACGTGGCAGTTTGCCCCAGGCAGTTTCATTAACGTGGTATGGAAAAATAATGCCACGACATTTGATGGGATAACAACTTTGGGCTATTTTAAAAACTTTGATCACACAATCACTTCTCCCCAAAACAATAATTTCTCTATTAAGGTTATTTATTTCCTTGACTACCTTCGTATCAAAGACTGGGGAAGGAAAAAACAATTTAATACCAAAGAGAATAAGCTTTAGAAAATAAGCTTTGAAACGTCTTTTGACCTTTGCTGGCCGCCCAAATTTAACCAATTTCTTATCTCTTACAAACTGAAGCAGCCTGGTATCTGACCTGCTGCTGCCACTAACCTGAAATATCATTTATATCCGTTTGGCTTGCCAGATGCCACTCTAATAAAGACCTCCGATGGGGTATAAAAAACCGGCACAGGAGCATTGTTCTTAAGGGTTTGCTCCTGGCCGGCGGATAAAATTGAGATGCAATTATTGTTTTGAATATTCTTCCCACACATTCATCTCCCCATCTTTATACCTGATCA
>JBDUCK010000387.1:0-3086 GCA_040003485.1 Ferruginibacter sp.
GCACAAAACCTGATTGCCTGATGGCATATTCCATATCTGTAACAGGATTTACGCACCCCATATTAAGATGGGCCTGGCTCAGGTACCGCGGATTATTACCGGAGGATTTTATTTGTTCAGCCAACACGGTATTTCTTACCAACCAGGTAACAGTTATGTTACTTTCTGAAAAAATTTTTACCAAAGCAGTGGCCCAGCTTCCACTTCCAATAATTGTTATTGTTTTTATCATTGGATGCAAAATAGCAGCGGGATATTAGCAGCTAATTAGCCCTGGATTAGAATACAGTTAGAGCCATTTACCATGAGGGCACATCAGGAGGTTTTAATAACAATTAATGTCCCGTTTATCAGCCGTATATGCTTAGCGTTTATGCCTTACTACTTCCGGCTATTGGAAGCTGGATAACGAACCGGCTACCCTGCCCTGGGGTGGAGTTGACTTTTATTTTTCCCTTGTGCAGTGCAATGATACGTGCTGCCAGCGGCAGGCCAAGGCCAAAGCCTTCTTCAGAGCGAATTTCGTCTGCTCGGTAAAAAGGTTGAAAAATAAAGGCCAGGGATTCTTTTGAAATGCCGGCCCCCTTATCCGTCACCGTTACAATAACTTCACCCTCCAACACGGAAAGTTGCAACAGGGCTACACGGTCGGCAGAATATTTGCAGGCATTTATAACTATATTTTTTATGGCACTAAATAACAGTCCCTCGTTACCAAAAACCAACAATCTTGTTTCTTCCGCCGGCAATTCATTAAACAAGATTTTTACATGATATTCTTTATTGAGTTTAAACATTTCTCCGGGCATACGCAACAAAATTTCATCAATCCTTAACAGGCTAATTTCAATTCCCGAAGAAGTACCGGATGCTTTTGCAAACTGCAATAAAGTTTGAGTAAGTTTATTTAGGTGATGCACATCTTCCAGTACCGACTGCATTACCAGGCGATACGCTGTGGCATCCCTGTCTTTTTGCAGCGACACTTCCAGCTGGCTGTAGATAGATGTGAGTGGTGTTGAGATTTCGTGAGATGCGTTCGCAATAAATCTTCCTTGTGTTTCAAAGCTTTCTTCCAGCCTGTTCAATAAGGTATTAATGGTTTCGGCCAGATAATTCCATTCGTCATTTTGTTTATAAGACTTTATTCGCATTGCCAGGTTTTGGGCAGTAATATCATTCACCTCATCAGCAATTTTTTTTACCGGGCGCAACAGGCTTTTAGAAAATACATATCCGCCGGCAATGGTGATGAGTATGCCGCCCCAAAAGCAAATCCATAATATAAACCGCAGCTGCTCTAAATTCTTTTGTCCTTCAGGATCATAGGCCGCTGTGATGATGATGAGCCTGGCATTGCCATCAAAATAATGATAAGCTACCGCATCTTTTTTATCCACAGTAAAATAAACAAAATTCTTTTTTTTTGCCTGCTCCAGGATATCATCACTTACCAAAATAATATCTGCTGCATTATCGGCATAATTATATACGCGCCGACCTTCGTAATTGTAAGCCTGTATGCTTTTATTAAGCATGGCCGCACTCGTGGAAGAATCAATTTTTTGTAAAAGTGCCTGGTTAAATACATCCGTCTGGCTCAGCAGCCTGGCGGTAGTTGCTGCCCTGTTGGTAAGGCGTGTTTTAAAATTCTTTTCCCGGTTTGTATAAGCAATCGTATAAATAGAAATACATACTATCGTAAGGATAGCAAAAACAATCATTGTAAAAAACAGCGTAACCCTTACTTTAATCGGCATACATTTTTAATTTTCCCTCAAAATATAACCTGTTCCAACCTGGGTTTGTATGAGCTTATTGCCGTACGATTTATCGATTTTATTGCGGAGGTAATTGATATATACATCAATAATATTGGTATTGCTGTCAAAATCGGTATCCCAAACATTAATGGCAAGGTCCACCCTGGACACAACCCTGTTTTTATTTCTAAGTAAATATTCCAGCAACTGAAATTCTTTGGCGGTAAGATTAATTTTGTTCCCTTCCCGCGTTACCTCCATGGTATCCAGGTTCATTTCAAGGTCGCCTGCCACTAGCCGGTTACCTACCGGCAAATGCTGGCTCATAGTGTGTTTCAGCAATACCCTTATTTTTAACAGCAGTTCTTTAAATTCAAATGGTTTTACCATATAATCATCTGCCCCTGCATCGTAACCTTCAATTTTATCTTCCAGCGTTCCCATAGCAGTAAGCATGATGACGGGTACTGCATTGTTCTGCTGCCGGATCTGGGTACAAAGCTCAAACCCATTCAGGCCAGGCATATTTATATCTAATATCACCAGGTCAAACTGGTGAGAAGAAAAAATTCGCAGACCAATTTTGCCATCGTATGCTACTTCTACATGATAGCCATGTTCGGCCAAGCCAAATTTCAATGTATCTGCTATTTTTTTTTCATCCTCTATCACTAATATTTTACGCTCTTCCATCCAATGCACCGGGTTTATTTTTTTATAGATCGCTTTCTAATTGTATTCTAATTTCAAATTAACCCATGGCTAATGGGCAACAAATAATTTTACCATCAAAATTATTTATTCAGAAAAATAGTCTTATGGTAAATTACTTTCAAAATATTATGGTACCTGTCGATTTTACAATAAATACAGATGCCGCCATTGAGAACGCCATAGCCATGTGCGATGTAAACACCACTAAGATACATCTCTTTCATGCTAAAGTTGATTATTGGACTGTTGCAGCGTATGCCATCAATGGCTCATTTACTTTACCCCCTGATAATAAAATAAAAGAAGGTGTTACTGTTGAAGAAGGGTTGCTTAAATTAAAAAGCAATGTTAACAGCCGGTATCCCGGTTTAGATATACGCATGCACATCAGCAAATCAGGAAAAGTTCAGGAAGCAATTATTAAAAAGGCGAAAGAGATTGATGCCGACCTGGTAGTAATCAGTAAACACAACAGCCATCAATGGTTTGGTTTTCTTAATTTAATCAACAGCAGTGTTATTGCCCGCGAAACAAAATCTGCCGTATTAAATGTGGGGCCAGGTACCCTCGTTTCTAAAATGAAAAACATTGTATTGCCGCTGCGATCCT
>JBDUCK010000093.1:0-10368 GCA_040003485.1 Ferruginibacter sp.
CCATATTCTTCAGCACATCATCACTTTTATCCAATTTTGGGTCGGCAAAGATAACAGTAATTCCTTCACTTTTATCTAAAATGAAATCATATTGTTTTTCTACTGCAAGTTTTTGAACGGCATTGTAAACCCTGTCCTGAACAGGCTTTATAAGCTCCTGCCTTTTTTTAAACAAATCCCCCTCAAAGCCAAAGCGCTTTCTTTGCAGATCACGTAATTCCTTTTCTTTATTAAACAATTCGTCTTCTCTTTTTTTCTTTAAAGCATCCGGGAGCATTACCTGTTCTGCGTCATAATCTTTATACATCTTATCCATTGCAGCCTGTTTCTGGTCAAGCTCCTGTTGCCATAATTCGCTAAACTGGTCCAGCTTTTTTTGAGCATCTTTATATTCAGGTACCTTATCTAATATATATTTAGAATCTATTATTGCATATCGTTGGGCATTTGCAGCAAAAGAAATAACCAACAGGCAAAAGGCAATAGTTAATATTTTCTTCATAGTTAAAAATTTATAAGTAACAATTAAACTCTTCAAAAACGCTCTTTTTTAAAAGTAAAGATAAAGGCTCAATTATTCAGGCTCCTGGCCCAGCAGGAATGTAAATTTAGCTGCTCCTTTTAAGCCGGTATTTTGATTGTACCTGTCTAACCCTATACCATAATCGAACCCAAGCAAACCAAAGGCAGGCAAGAAGAACCTCATTCCCACACCCACAGAACGACGCAGTTTAAAAGGATTATAATCTTTAAATTTATACCAGCCATTTGCGGCTTCAAAAAAGGTGAGGCCGTAAATTGTGCTGCTTCCGCCGGTAGTGAATGGATACCTTAATTCAACACTGTATTTATTGAAAATAGTAAAATATTCTGTAGGCTGAATACCATCAGGGTTAATTTTAGGATTAGAGTTGCTGTAAACCGGGTAACCTCTTTGTGCAATAATATCATACCCTAGTAAGGCTGTGGTATTACTTAAACCTGCATCTCCCAATTGAAAACGTTCAAATGGTGACACTTCCAGGTTGTGGTTGTACTTACCAATAAAGCCATATTTAGCTGCTGCTTTTAAAATAAATTGTTTGTTTTTATCAGCGCCTTTTGGTATTCCGATTGGCACGTACCACTCGCCATTAAAGCGCCATTTATGAAACTCGGGCAGTTTGTATTGATTACTGGTGGCAGATTCAATTCCGATTAAAGAATACGGTAAGGTGAACTGGCCGCTAAGTAAAAAGTTAGAGCCACTGGTAGGGAATAAAGGATTAGGGCCGGCAGAGTTGCGCAATAAAGTAAGCTTTAAACTGATGTTGGTAGAATTGCCATTACTCAATCCTCTGAAAATATTTGAATAATTTTTCAGTTTGTATTGCTGAACATTTAAGGAGTAAATAAGATTGAAAAAATCATCCGGCCATTTTAACTGTTTGCCCAGCGATACGCCGAACCCTACTGTTTTTACATATGATGTATCTCCGCATGATCTGCAATAGCTGCCAAACTGGTCATATGCATTTGCATATTTAGTATTAAAATAACTTAACGAAAATGAATTTCTTTTTTTACCGCCAAGCCATGGCTCAGTAAATGAAAAACTGTACGAGCGGTACGCCTTACCGTTAGATTGTATCCTGGCACTCAATTTTTGCCCATCCCCTGAAGGCAGTGGATCCCAACTTGATTTATGACCAATATTTTTAAGAGAGAAATTATTAAAGGTAACACCCAGGGTACCGGTGAGACCGATACCGCCGCCAAAACCTGCAGAAAGTTCCAACTGATCTGCTGATTTTTCTTCTACCTGCCAGTTAATATCTACCGTTCCATCTTCTGAATGAGGCACAACATTTGGCGTTATTTTTTCGGGGTTAAAAAATCCAAGCTGCGATAACTCCCGTTGCGTACGAATAATATCCTGCCTGCTGAATTTTTCGCCGGGGATCGTTCTAAGCTCACGCAGTACAACATAGTCTTTTGTTTTATCATTTCCAGATACAGAGATTCGGCCATAGTTGGCCTGTGGCCCTTCTGTCATCCGTATTTCGTAATCAATCGTATCATTGTATACCGCAGTTTCTATCGGATCTACTCTAAAGAAGAGATACCCATCATCCTGGTAAAGGCTTCCGATATCTCCACCTTCCGCAGATAATTGTTTACCTAACCTTTTATTCAATACATCCAGGTTATAAACATCTCCTTTGTTAATACCCAAAAAATAATTTAGTATAGAATCAGAGTATTTGGTATTACCCTTCCAAGCAATATTTCCAAAATAATATTTATGCCCTTCTGATACTTTTATATCAACATTTATATTTCCTTTTTTATCGTAAAACTGGGTGTCGGCAACTATTACTGCATCTCTAAAGCCCTGTGCATTGTAATACTCCAGCACTTTATCTTTATCCTCTATATATTTTTTTTCGCTGAACTTGGCACTGCTGAATAATTTAAAACGGAAATAAGGATCAAGATATTCTTTGGTTCTGGATGGCGAGAGATATGCCATCTCTTTAAGGTATTGTTTAAAGCCAGGGGTTGTAGCGCTGTCACCATAAGGGCTTACAATATGATCGGGAAACAACGTAATTTTTGTCATTTCTTTTGTTCCCTTCATTTGTTTCTTAAGCCTGTTATCTTCAATTTCTTTGTTGTCTGTAAAGTTGATAGAATTTACTTTTACTTTCTTTCCTTTGTCAATAACAAAAACTATACTTACGCCATTGTTAGCTGCTGTTACGGGCTGTTCCTGTAAATCGATGGTTACATTTCTATATCCTTTATCAAAATAAAATTTACGGATAGCTTCTACTGCACTAAGCTTCATGTTTTCTGTAACTACCCGGTCTTTGGATAATCCGGATTTTGTAATCAGGTCATCTTTTTCCCCGCTTTTTATTCCGATAAATTTAAAATCCAGTAGTCTTGGCCTTTCTTTTAATTCAATTTCTACATACAGATTATTACCTTCCAGCCGCGTAAAATTTATCTGCACATTAGATACAAGGCTTTGTTTCCACAGTTTTGCAATGGCTTTACTAAATACATCTGTACCGGGTATTTGAACTACATCGCCTACGGCCAGGCCAGAAATGGAAGTGATAAGGTTTTGATCAAATGCTTTTGTGCCGGTAACAGATATGCCGGCAATAGTGTACTGTTTAGCAACTTTTGAATTAAATATTTCAAGTAACGCAGGATTTACAGATACGGGTGGCAAGGTGTCTGTCTGAGCAAATAACTGCTGGCTGGTAAGAAATAAAACTACAATAAGAAAACTGTTCTGGTAAATCCTTTGCATCAATTGTATTTAAGTGCGGCAAATTAAGCCCATTAATGAAAACTATTTGTTAAATGAAACACAATCCCCCTGCCGTGAGGTAAGACACAATGTGATTTCATTTTTATTTATTGCTGGTATTTTTAATCTGTTCTCCTGTTTTGCCAAATCTTCTTTCTCTTTGCTGAAAATCAATAATGGCTTCGTATAGATTTTCTTTACGAAAGTCAGGCCAGCGGGTGTTGGTAAAATATAGCTCTGTGTAAGCCAGTTGGTACAATAAAAAATTGCTTATGCGGAATTCGCCGCTTGTTCTTATCATGAGCTCGGGATCTGGAAAGGCGCTGGTGGTAAGGTATTGCTGAAAAATTTCCTGCGTGATCTGCCCGGGTAAAATTTTATTACTCTTTACATCGGTGGCAATGTTTTTTACCGCATTTACAATTTCCCAGCGGCTGCTGTAGCTCAATGCCATAATAAGGTTAAGCCCTGTATTGGTTTCAGTTTCAGCTAAGGCTTCGGTCAGTTCCTGCCGGGCATTTTTCGGAAGCATATTCATATCTCCAATTACATGCAGCCTGATATTATTTTTATTGAGCGTGGGTACCTCATTCCGGATGGTATCTACCAGCAATTCCATCAGACCGGTTACTTCATATTCCGGGCGGTCCCAGTTTTCGGTGCTGAAGGCATAAAGGGTGAGGTATTCTAATTTTATTTCTGCGGCACCTTCTACAATATTGCGTACACTTTCTACGCCATGCAGATGGCCAAAAAGCCGGTCTTTGCCTTGTTCCTGTGCCCACCTGCCATTGCCATCCATTATGATGGCTATATGCCTGGGTAAATGTTGCATATTTATATTCTGTTCCAAACTCATACGTGGTATAAAAATGAGCAGTCAGGCGCAGGGCCTGACTTCGGGCGCAAAAGTAGGAAAATTTGGGTGAATAAGATATTTCCATTTGCATCTTCTTTTTGATGCCAAAGAATAAAAATCATAATAACATGGGGTTCCCACAGATTCAAAAGAAATGAATCAATTTTTTTTATAAAGCCCGCAGAAATCCTTAATTGCTTTAGTTATTTCTTCTTCTGATTTATTCTGTGTATTTGTAAGTGATAATCTTTGCTCATATACTCCACCATTCGCCTCTTTATAATATTGTATTATCAAAACAACTTTATCCTTGTAGCCACCAATTTCATAGTCTAATTGCGTAACATAACCTTTTACGAAACATGTCCAATCTGTTACAAAGTTTTTACTGAAATATATACCGCTTTTGTTTATTGTTAATGCGGGGGTTTTTACAAAAGCTTTTGCCGTAAATAATATTGCAGGTACTAACGGAAATAAAATGAGTTGGTCGAATTTGAGACTATCAGCGTTATAAACCAATACACATATCACCATTGAAAAAAATACAGCAGCGACAATCAGGTCGACAGCGATAGATTCTTTTACGGTAAAATCTGAACCTTGGCTCAATTGATCTTGCATTTTAGAATTATATTTTTTTATTTTGTCCTTAATGCAAAATATTACCCCTTTAAAATGGCCACTATGAAATTATGCTGCTGAACTAATAGCCCCGATAGGAGCGGCTACCACGGTGAGGCTTGTGCGCTGGTTTGTGCCGGAGTAGAAGCGGATAGCGGGACCAAGGTTGATTGAAAAACTTTGGTAGGGCTACAAAAAAATATAAAAATTTAATTAGCCGTAGGACAACGGTAAGAGCTGATATTAAAAGACAGCCCTACTTCGGCAATTACATACTGATCTTTTTGTTTGCTGAAACCACGCTGCCTGCCCTGAACACCCAGTATAAAATTAGGATCTATTTCATAACTGCGATCCTGCAACAATTTTGCTACACTGGGAGCACCGTTAATATCCGGAAAATTAGCGGCACCCGCATAAGTTGTGCTTACATCATCTATATAATCTGTACCGGTAAAACGGTAAGTGATTTCAAACGATAAATTTATTTTTGGAGAAATATTATATTTTACACCTGCACCAAATGGAATACAATAAGACATAGTGTTATATTCTTTTCTTCCCAAATATCCGGCGGTCTGTCCTTCGGTACCTAAGGGGCGAAGAAATTGTTTTTCTCCATTTAGATAAGCATAAGGATCGTAACTGAATAAACCTACACCCAAAGTTACGTATGGTGTGAACTGATGCTCCGGATCGCCGGGTATAAATTTGTAAAAATTAAAATCTCCCTGTACAGCCAGTTCCCAGATGTTTGTATTGAAGCTTAAGTTTCTTGTTTGCTGATAGGAATTTTTGCTGTAGGTATCACTATAACCTAACTGGGCATAATGGGCAGCAACCCGAAGACCGATATAATTTCCAAACTGTTTGCGAAAGAAAATACCTAAGGCAGGTTTGGGCCTGTTTATACTGGCCCGGGTATTTAGATCGCCAAAGTAATGTGCGGCTCCGGCGGTAATACCAAATTCGCCCTGCTGCACATATTCATACTGGTTAAACTGTGCTTTTGCAGAGAAGGTAAAAGCAGTGGCTATAATTAGTGTAAGGATTTTCGTGGTCACGTATATGAAAGATTTAAGTGGTACCTGAATGTCTATATATACTGCAAAATAAAGAATTGTTTTTTATTAACGCTACTAAAAGGGTTTAAACATATACCAATGGTTATTTTTTATATAACAGATTATTTTATTTTCTCAAGTCTGAGTCCGGCACTCATAACATCAGGCAAAGGATTATCCCGCATTACCTGCGAAATACTGAATTGATACTGCCCATTCTTTTTAAATCTGCGTGGCTGCGTATTTAATAACTTTCTTACTTCCCAGATATCATTCATACCTGTGCCTTCCCAGCCGGTAGCATCGTTACCAAGATTTAGATTTAATTTTTGGGCATACATTGTATCTCCCGGTGATTGCAACCCTACATTAAGCCATATATTATTGTACATATAAGCATCAGTATGCCTTAGTACAATGTATAAATTATAAGCAGAAACAGTATCTGCAATATTGAAAATGCCGGTAGCAGCAAAATTACTCTGCCATTTGTAGCCGGGTATCGGTGTGTCTTTTTCAAATACATCTATCTGCCTGCAGGATAACACCACCAGGCAAAGGGTGATGGCAAATAAAATAAAACGGAACGTTTTTTTAGAAAGGAAATCCATGTGATACATAATTATGGATAATTGAATAATGGAGATGGGTATTGCTGTCTTTAAAAATATTATCCATTATCATCTATCGTATTATCAACTATATTTTTATAATACATTTAATACCTGCTCTTTGGCCTTCTCCAATTCGTCTTTCATTTTTACAACGCATTTTTGAATATCTGCATCGTACGCTTTACTGCCGGTTGTATTTATTTCCCTGCCGATCTCCTGCAAAATAAAAGAAAGTTTTTTTCCTTTTCCTTCTTCCGGGCCGTTCATAATTTCATCAAAATATTCGCAATGCTGCCTTAGCCTTATCTGCTCTTCGTGAATATCTATTTTTTCCATGTAGTAAATTAGCTCCTGCTCCATACGGTTGTTATCTATATTTTCTTTTCCTACGTGCTCTTCCAGTAAATGATTTATTTCGTCCTGTATTCTTTTTTTGCGGTTGGGCTCCAGGGCAAGGATACTTTCTTCCTGCTCTTTTATATTTTCAATACGGGTTAATAAATCTTTTTCCAGCGAATTGCCTTCTTCTATACGGTGTTCGTTTAACTCTTTTATGGCTGCCTGTAATACGATACTGAAGGCGGCAAAATCATTTTCATTCAATACATCATTTGTTGGGCTCACTACTTCCGGTAAACGAAGTAACGCACTCAATACAGAATTGGTATCTATATCTAATTCTCCAGCCAATTCTTTAATCTGTATATAATATGCTTTTATTAATTCTGTATTTATAGTAACCGGTTTTGTAGTGCCGTTTTGTTTTATGTTCACATAGCAATCAATAGTACCTCTTAATAAATTTTCCTGCAACATGTTGCGTATATCAAATTCGTATGGCTTTAAAAGTGGTGGCAATTTTAATTGCAATTCAAATTGTTTTCCATTCAAAGCTTTTACCTCTACCAGGAATGTTTTCTCACCTACTGTCTGCTCTGCCCTTCCAAAGCCTGTCATTGATTTTAGCATAACCGTGTTTTAATTTAATGCAAGATAATTGTTTATGTGTTGTAATAGTGGGGGATAATAAAGCTATCCAACCTGCTTTAAAAATAAAAGAGCAGTAAATACCGGTTAAGAAAAATCGGGAATAAAAATGCAAAAAAGTATTTTAATAAAAGACAAAGCCCAGCTTTTTTGGAGCCGGGCTTTATTATATAGATGGGTTAGTAAGTACCGGGAAAGTAAATCCCTTACACAATATTAAAAATAATTTTTGCTAACATGAAAATTATTTCTAATTATTTTATTCACATTTATTTTTGGTCTGTGGATAAGGCGGTTTATTTTTTAGAAGTATTTTACTTTTTTGCAGAAAATATTTACTGATAATTTTAAAAAAAATATTGTGCCTCTACTGAAACTACTGAATACACTGCTGTTCCGGCACATCTATGTTTTTTATCAGCATAACTATAAAAGCTGTATCAACATAAAAGCTGATTAAAAAAAGTACAATGAAGCGAAAAAAAATAGTTTTAATTTTTTTTAAAAACTTTTATGTGCCAGCCTTTTTTTGATGAATTATTGCAATAACAATTAAAATCAAAGCATAGTACCTTTGCCAAAAATCATACTATGCAGTTTCCTTCTCCCGTACCAGTGCAATGGATTGCTGATTTAATTCAGGCAAAAATTACCGGCAATAATAAAGGCTATGCCACCGGCATAAATGAATTGCATAAAGTAGAACCTGGTGACCTGGTTTTTGTAGATCATCCCAAATACTATGAGAAGTGCATAAACAGCAATGCAGATTTTATCATTATAAATAAAGAAACCGATATCCCTGAAGGCAAAGCACTGCTCATTGTTGAAAATCCTTTTGAAGCATATTGCAAAATTGTAAATCATTTCAGGCCATTTATGCCTGCCGAAAAAACAGTAAATGATACAGCTACTATTGGAGAGGGAACATTCATTTATCCGTCAGCATTTATCGGCAATCATGTAAGCATTGGAAAAAACTGTATCATTCATCCGCAGGTAAGTATTATGGATCATTGCATTATCGGTGACAATGTTGTAATACAGGCCGGCACTGTTATTGGCAGCGATGCATTTTATTACAATACAAAAAAAGACAGGGAACTATGGTATAAAAAAATGCCAAGTTGCGGCAGAGTAATTATTGAAGATTTTGCAGAGATAGGATCTAACTGTACAATAGACAGGGGCGTAAGCCATAATACCGTAATTGGCAGAGGTACTAAAATGGATAACCTGATACACATTGGCCATGATACCGTAATAGGAAAAAATTGTTTAATAGCAGCGAACGTTGTAGTGGCAGGTATAGTGACTATAGAAGATGGTGTTACAATTTGGGGTGGCGTAATTGTAAATAAAACATTGACCATTGGCGAAAATGCTGTGCTGCTCGGGCGCACCGGCGTTGGTAGTGACCTGGCAGGAAATAAAACTTACTGGGGTGCACCTGCGCAGGAAGCAGGCCTTGCAAAAAGAGAATTGGTTTGGATAAAACGTATTCCTGAATTATGGGACAAAGTAATGGGAGCAACAAAGGTGTAGAGGGTTAAGAGAAAGTTTAGGAAGGGGTTTAGAAGTTTAGAGCCCTTCTAAACCCTAAACTTCTAAACCCCTAAACATCTAAACTTTTTTACAGCGGCACATAATCATACGGCAACACATCTGCAACTTTATCCCAGGTCCAGTATGCACTGATAGAAAGATCGTTCTGCTCATAATAATATCCATTCTCTTCTATAACAATGAACTGCTGTGGCATAAAACTCAGCACTGAAAATTGAAAATCAACAGGCTCCCCGGGATTTAGTTTTATAAAATCTTCTGCAGGTTTTTCATTTGTGTACAGCACGCCGACATCATTTTGATTGGGTAAAATTTTTACGGTTCTGTTACTGTCATCTTTTTCGTAATGTAAAGCTGCATAAGCATCTTTTACAGCAGCTGCTGTTTGCCTGGCTTCCGTTTTAATGATAAACTGTATTTCAAAACCCTGGGCTTTTAAATTTTTATTATAAACGCTTCGCATAAAATGTAAGATAGAGCCTTTGTATGCCTGTTGCCTGGCCATACTCCATTCAGTTTGCTGTGCATTATCTTTTGGCGCCATCTCTTCAAACAAGGGATAGCCGGTATATAAACTTACTTCTGTGGCATACTCGTGTGTAAAAGAATCCAGGGCATATTTTATATTATAGCCCAGGGCTTTATTTTCAATCTGCAAAGGCTCCCTAGCCAATACCTTCAACCTGTTTCTCTTTTTAGAAAAATAAAATTTCAATACCTCCGGATTTTTTATAGTGCAACTTTTACTGTTCGTTGTTTTGCCTATAAATTCATCCAGGAAAAAGCTGCCGTATTTTTCCCAACCGTCCTTAACTTCTGTAGTAGCTACTACAGAAACTTCCATCATCTCTTTTTCTTTCTGCTTCATTTGGAAAACAATATTCTTATTTTCTGCATCGCCGGTAGTTACTCTTTTTGTTTCTGTGTTGTGCCCGGTAAATGTTACCACCAGGTCATAGCCACCATTTGGCAGCAACAGTTTAAAATTTCCGTCTGCATCAGTAGCTGTGCCTATGGTTGTGTTTTGTGCAAATACTGAAGCGCCCTGTAATGGCTGGGAAGTTTCGGTGCTAAGAACTTTTCCCGAAACATAATAACCAGATTGGGCAAAAGCTGTGACGGATACACACAGCAATAATAAAAAAGCGATGCCTGTTTTCATTTGTATTGAATTTTTTACTTGCCGAAAATACACTATTGCTTGTTAAGTTTTTGTTGCAATGCATTGCAGGTATAACTAATAGTTTCTTGTAGTGTGTGATATTTAAAACCGGGGAATAATTTAAGCAGCTTACTGTTATCAAAATTTACTTTTGCTAATGCAGTTGCCGCAGTTTCTTTTGTAACGAG
>JBDUCK010000388.1:0-3078 GCA_040003485.1 Ferruginibacter sp.
GGGGCATGATCATGTTCAGCAGTAATGCCAATACCGAATATTTAATGGACCTGTTAGGTTTTGATAATGTAAAAAATAATATCCAGTTGTTTGGGCTTAAGCAACACTCTCCAATTTATCCGCTGGTAGCATCTTTATTCATCTATCAAAATCCAAAAAATAAAAGTGAAGAGAGTATTGCAAAAGGCATAAGCAGGCTTTCAGGCGAGCAATATAGCCGCTACAGTTTTGATATGCACAATGCCTTAAAATACGATACGGTACTCAAATCAAAGTTCAGGCCTCAGGACCTGACTTTAAAAATGCAGAAAATGTGGAGTGATCGGCTGCCTGCCTCTACCACAAAAGAATATGTCCGTATTTGCAAGATATTAAACAACCGAAAATATTTTGATGAAAATACGTATGGCATCCTGGCCGAAGTTTTAGAAACTATAATGGAAAATCCTAAGAACCAGCAATGGCTAAAACACGCCGGTATGAAGGGCGGCAGCACAATATGGGTGCTCACAAAAGCATTGTATGCTACCACCAAAGACGATACGAAAATAGAAATGGCTTATTTCTTTAATGATCTATCCCCTGCAGAAAATAGCCAATTGCAACATTGGATGAATGCGTTTGAATTACAGGTGTTGAGCAATTTGGCTTTTCGCCAAAAAGTAAAAACTTTGTTTAATTAAAAAATATTCTCCAAAGTAATTCTAAAGATTTTTAATTCAACTTCCAGATGCTGAAATTGAGTAGGGTTGCAAAACTTACCCAGCATATATATGGAACCAGCAACCATGAGGCTGCAGCAGAAATTTTTCCGAAAAAAATTATTGTAATGAGGATGGATAACCATAGCAAAATTATATCTATCAATGCCCAACCAGGTTGTTTAGCGTAAAAGAAAATAAAGGACCATAAAAAGTTGAGTGTAAGTTGTACAAAGAAAAAAATAATCGCTCTCCGTTTTACTTCACAAACAGCGTTACTTTTCCAGGCAATAAAAAATGCAATACCCATCATAATATAAAGCGCCGTCCATACCGGTGCAAATAGCCAGTTGGGGGGATTAAAAGATGGCTTATTTAAAGTAGTAAACCATCCATTTACTGATGAAGTTGTAAAAAATGCGGCCACGGCACCCACAGCCAGCGGTATGGTGACAGAAATAATAAATTTTACTACAGGTTTCATGAAAATAATTAACAAAAAAAATAAAACTTTGTTGGCAGCAGATCTTTGAAAATCAGATTTTACCAAACTTTTTATAATAGGCGATAATAAACCCGGTTACTTCATCATAACTATAAATGCCTTGAGGCTGCATGTTTCCCTGCAGATATTTTCCATACAACCATCTTATCAGCGGCTCCACAGGGTTTTGGTGTTTGCGGCTAAAGGCAATCCATTCTTTTATATCTGTAATCACTTCCGGCGTCAATTGTTTGCTATACAATTTTGCTGCAGATGAATCTATAAAATAAAGATTGCGGTTAGCATAGCTAAACAGATCCAGGTACACCGAATAGTGAAATAAGGTATCGCTGGATGAAGCAGCAGCCAGGTAGCCTACAAAGTTTGCTTCCATTTCTTTTGCATAGCCAAGTTGGTGAGCCACTTCATGACATGCTGTAAAAGGTTGGGAAAATTTGGGCACTGTCGTATTCACCTGTGCCTCGCCGGTAAAGGGATTATAATAGCCCGTAAAGCCAGTATAATTTCCAATCCAGCCCCACATAGAAGATTTTAAAGCTGCTGGTTGATATTGCAGAAACGGATATTGAACAGATATCTTTTTATACGCATCACCTACCATGGCAAATAATTGTTTGTTAGATGGATAACCCACCTGCTTTTGCAATAATACTTTTTTGGAAGTATTTATTTTATCAACTAATAAACTATTGATCTCTTTCAATTCCAGGGTAGTATAGGGTTTTATTGAAAGTGCTAATTGCCAGGCTATTCCTTTACGATTATAATTTATCCCCCAGAAAATATTGAAAACGATATAAATAATACAGAACAGGATTACAAAATTTGATAACTTATTTATCCAAAAAATCTTCTCTTTATTCTTTCTAAAAAGAAAAATTACTCCTTTAACTAATTTCCAAATAAGCCAGCCGGCAACAAAACCGTACAAAATATCCCCGATACTTATTTGCAGGCTGCCAAAACTGTATCTTAAAAATTTAGAAAAGGATACAAAGAAGTTGCTGCTATAGCCGGTTTCAACTCTTATTTCGCTATTACTGTATATATGAATTATTATACAAACAACAAATAAGAAAATTCCAATAATCAGCTTTCCTTTTACCTTCATACAAAATAAAAATAGTTAATCCCCGATATTTATAGCTGTTTAGCCCAAAAAACTCTTGAAACAAGCCTGATAATTAATTTTTTTCTATTACCTTTGCCGTCCTTTAAACTGAGCGCAATGGCTAACAGACGGGCATTTGAGATTGCTTTTGTGGGATTAAAGCCCGGTATTCATCCTTTTGAATACCATTTAGATGATAAGTTCTTTATAGAAAAGGGTGCAGAAGATTTTACAAATGCTACTGCAATAGTAAAGCTTTCGCTTGAGAAGAATGCAGGTTTTATGCTGCTGAAATTTGAAGTGGGTGGCAATGCTGATGTAAGCTGCGACCGCTGTGGTAATCCATTAAAAATGGATCTGTGGGATGAGTTTAAGATGATCGTAAAACTGGTAGATAATCCTGACCAGATGAATGAGCAGGAAGAAGACCCTGATGTATTTTACCTGGCCAGAACGGAAAGCCATCTTGATGTGAGTAATTGGGTTTATGAGTTTGTAATGCTTAGTGTTCCCATGCAGCGCATGTGTACCAAAGAAGAAATGGGCGGCCCAAAATGCAATAAAGAAGTGTTGGAGAAGCTGAAAGAAATGGAAGTGAAAGAAGTAGAAAACAATGCTAATACTTTATGGAAAGGATTAGATAAGTTTAAAGAAAATTGAAACAAAGTTTAAGACAACTATTAAATATTAATTTAAAAAAATAAACAGTCATGCCAAATCCAAAAAGGCGCCATTCGCAACAACGCAGTGCAAAAAGAAGA